>SLRB01000207.1 GCA_007131165.1 Bacteroidales bacterium
TATGCCTGACTTTTTTTCAACTCAAAAACAATTAATGAAACTGAGAAGGAAAATCGATCTTCGAATTGAGCCACACCCGATAAAAGAACAGGATTTTACTCTTATGAATCCATTTGCACATGAGATACAAAAAACAGGAATTGAAATATACCCGTGACTCAAAATGATATATTGCGCCTGATTGGCGTATGCAGGCGCAAGCAGTTTCAAGATGATAATTTGTTTTAAGATGTTCAAAAGATATGTTTTATAGCTCGTTGCCGGTGGCCGCAGCTATGCTGGCATATTCAGCCATCCCCGTGTGACCTGAAATTCGTAACAGATCCTGCCATAAAGTGGTGTCTTTCTGCTATCTTTGAAATAAAAGCCCATTTAATTGAATCATATTCATGAATTGAAGAAAAGGTTCGTTACCCGTCAGGTTGGCGAGGAGAAGGTGCTGGTGCCTGTTGAATCGAGCGTGGCCGATATGAATGAGCTGCTGACGATGAACAGCACCGCCTGTTTCATCTGGAATTGCATTGACTGACTGAAGACTTTCAGCTTCCGTACACAGAAACAGTTGGTAGCACCTGGTTTGACCAGAACCTGAAAGTGGACATTGCTCTCAGGACCCACATACAGGAATGTTGGGTAAAAACGAGGCAATAGCGAACCGGTTCGGGCAGGGGAGTGGGTCCTTCACTATTTAATGATGGAGCCGTTTTCAATATCATCTTCAGGTGAGACAAAGACCAGCCGTCCACCGGTGTCTTCGGCCATCAGTATCATTCCCTGCGAATCGATGCCCCTGATCTTCCTGGGCTCAAGATTGACGAGAACAGAAACTTTTTTGCCAACGATCTTTTCGGGATCAAAATATTCGGCAATACCCGAAACCACCGTGCGGGTATCAATCCCTGTGTCAATGGTAAGTTTCAGGAGCTTTTTGGTCTTGGCCACCTTTTCGGCGCTTATAATTGTGCCGGTGCGTATGTCCATTGCCGAGAACTGCTCATAACTGATGTTGTCTTTTGCAGGGGGCAGATCCTGTTTCCCGTTGCTGTTCTGCTCTCTGGTGGCAAGCAGCTTGTTCACCTGTTGCTCCACCTGCTCGTCGGTCACCTTCTCAAAGAGCAGTCCCCCACCCCCTATAACATGCCCTGCCGGCACCAGGTCGCTTTCGCCCGCCCTGTCCCATCCTATCGGCTCTATATTGAGAAACTCCCTGAGCCTGACCGCAGAATTGGGGAGGAAGGGTTCGGTAAGCACTGTCAGTGCAGCCGAGATCTGTATTGAGATGTTCATGATGGTTGCAACCCTGCCAGGGTCGCTTTTCCAGATCTTCCAGGGCTCGGTGTCGGCCAGGTACTTATTGCCAAGCCGGGCCAGGTTCAGGGCTTCCCTTAGCGCCTCCCTGAACCTGTACTGGTCGAGGCTCTCTTCAAGCCTGCGTTTGATTTCGGGCAGGGCATCCAGCACCTCTCTGTCATATTCGGTGAGGGCAGCCCTTTCGGGGACCTTCCCTTCAAAATACTTGTTGGTAAGCACTATGGCCCTGTTCACGAAGTTGCCGTAGATGGCTACCAGCTCGTTGTTGTTGCGCGCCTGGAAGTCCTTCCAGGTGAAGTCGTTATCCTTTGTCTCCGGGCCATTGGCGCACAACACGTACCTGAGCACGTCCTGCTTGCCCGGGAAATCCTCGAGGTACTCATGCAGCCACACAGCCCAGTTGCGGGAGGTGGAGATCTTGTCATTCTCGAGGTTCAGGAACTCGTTTGCCGGCACGTTGTCGGGCAAAATATAGCTCCCTTCGGCGTGCAGCATGGAGGGGAATACTATACAGTGGAACACTATATTGTCCTTACCGATAAAATGAACCATCCTGGTCTCCGCGTCTTTCCAGTACTTTTCCCAGTCGGGTGTCAGCTCTTTTGTTGCCGAGATATATCCTATAGGGGCATCGAACCACACGTACAGCACCTTGCCTCCGGCCCCGGGGAGGGGGACCGGCACACCCCAGTCAAGATCCCTGCTCACAGCACGGGGCTGCAGCCCCTGATCCAGCCATGATTTGCACTGACCGTAAACATTGTGTTTCCAGTGCTTTTTACCTTCCAGGATCCATTTCTTCAGGAAAGGCTCATACTTGTCCAGCGGCAGGTACCAGTGCTTCGTCTCCCTCATAACCGGTTTTGAGCCGCTGATGGTGGAGCGGGGGTTGATCAGGTCGGTGGCGTTGAGCGAGGTGCCGCATTTTTCACACTGGTCGCCGTATGCACTCTCATTTGAGCAGTGCGGGCAGGTTCCCTGTATATAGCGGTCGGCCAGGAACACCTTTGCCTCCCCGTCATAGTACTGGGGGGTGGTTTTTTCTATAAACTCCCCCTTATCATAAAGACTCCTGAATATTTCCGATGCAGTTTCGTAATGAATATCATTTGATGTGCGGGAATAGATATCGAAAGATATGCCGAAATCCTCAAACGCCTTTTTGTTAAGCTCATGGTAGCGGTCTATTATCTCCCGCGGGGTTACCCCCTCCAGCCTGGCCTTGATGGTTATGGGAACCCCGTGCTCATCGGAGCCGCAGATGTGGATCACATCTTCGCCACGCAGCCGCAGGTAGCGGGTGTAGATGTCAGACGGAACATAGACACCGGCAAGGTGCCCGATATGCAGCGGCCCGTTTGCATAGGGCAGGGCCGAGGTGATGAGGTGGCGCTTGAATTTTATCATTATTTGCAGGTAATTATTGTCAGTTTTCCATGTGGGCTTCCGGTGGCCTGCTGTCTTGCTGCCTCTTTTGCAAAGGGCGCTGAAAATGCAGACCGGCTGATGCCCGGGGAAGGCTGATCTTGTAATATCGCTTTCGCTGATGGTTACGCGGCTCCTTGCCCGGCAGGTTCACCGGCCGCACAAAAATAAACTTTTTAGGTTTAGGCCACAAACGCGACCGGCAATAATTTGCAGCACTTTTCTGAATCTGGGGTAATCCTGTTAACTTTGCAGCACCAAAGGAAGGCCAATGATCTACCCGCAAAGTTTTGATGAGAAGACCGGTTTTGCGGCAATCCGCAGCATGCTGTCGGAGCTGTGTATCAGCAGTCTCGGCAGGGAGCATGTTTCACGGATGAAGTTCCTTACCGGTTTTGAGGATATTGACCTGAGGCTTAACCAGACGGCGGAGTTAAGGCATATTCTCCTTTTTGCCGGTGATTTCCCGCTGGGCAATATCTATGATGTTACGCCCGGACTGAAAAAGCTGAGGCTGGAGGGCACCTTCATGGATGCCGGCGAGCTTTTTGAGCTCAAACGTTCGCTCGATACGGCAAGGGTATTGATAAACTGGTTCAGGGGCAAAAATGCCGAAACCTACCCTGTACTGACGAGCCTGGCCGGCATGGCCGGTGTGCCGAAATTTGCAAGAGACAGGCTTGAAGCCTTACTGACAAAAGAGGGCAGGATAAAAGACAATGCATCACCCGGCTTGCTTGATCTGAGGCGGGCTATCGCAGCCAGGCAGGCCGCGGTCTCCAAACGGATCCATGCAATAATGAAGAAGGCACAGGGCGAAGGGCTGGCCGGGCCTGATGCCGGTGTGGCCCTGAGGGACGGGCGGCTGGTGATACCTGTTAACGCCTCCATGAAACGCAGGATCAGGGGTTTTGTGCATGATGAGTCTGCCAGTGGTAAGACCGCATATGTTGAGCCTGCCGAGGTGGTCGAGCTTAACAACGAGATAAGGGAGCTGGAGTATGCCGAGCGCAGGGAGGTCAACAGGATACTCAGGGAGTTTGCCGATGCACTGCGTCCATACGTGGATGAACTGACTGAGGTGTTCGGGTATCTCGGACTAATTGATTTCATAAGGGCGAAGGCGTTGTTTGCCAAAAAGGTGGGCGGCATTAAGCCGGTGTTTCGCCGTGAGACCGTTTTGAAATGGAAACAGGCCCTGCATCCGTTGCTCTGGATAGCGCTTTCGCGTGAGAAGAGGGAGACAGTACCGCTCGACATAGAGCTGGATGGTGAAAACCGCATACTGGTGATAAGCGGCCCCAATGCCGGGGGCAAGTCGGTATGTCTTAAAACGGTGGGGCTGCTTCAGTACATGCTGCAGTGCGGCATGCTGGTGCCCATGTCGGAGAATTCAGAGGCAGGTATCTTTGGTGGCATCTTTATCGATATAGGCGATGAGCAGAGCATAGAGAACGACCTCAGCACTTACAGTTCCCATCTGGTGAACATGAAGCACTTCATCCGCGAAAGCGGCCCCCAAACCCTGATCCTGATTGATGAATTCGGCGCCGGTACCGAACCGATGATTGGAGGGGCCATTGCCGAGGCGATTCTCAGCGAACTTAACCGGAGAGAAACCTGGGGGCTGATAACCACCCACTACACCAACCTGAAACATTTTGCGGCGTCAACGCCCGGAATTATAAACGGCGCGATGATGTTCGACACGGGCGCTATGGAGCCGCTCTTCAGGCTGGAGACAGGCAAGCCGGGCAGCTCGTTTGCTTTTGAGATAGCCCGCAAGACCGGGATACCCGGCGAGATACTGCAGGCGGCATCGGACAGGGTTGGTGAGGAGCATATCAATTTCGACAGGCACCTGAAAGATATTATAAGAGACAAGCATTACTGGGACCGCAAGCGAAAGAGCATCAGGCAGCTTGAAAAGAAGCTTGAAAAAGACCTGGACCGGTATGAGCGCCAGCTGGATGAGGCACGGTCGGAGAGGAAGGAGATAGTGGCAAAGGCCAGGGAGGAGGCCAGGGCGCTGCTCGATACGGTGAACAGGCAAATTGAGAATACTATCAGTGAGATAAGGGAGGCGCAGGCCGAAAAGGAAAGGACAAAAGCTGCGAGGGAGAAGATAGAGGAGCTGAAAGGTGCTGTGAGGGATGAAGCAGGGGATATTGGTGATGACGCCGTAGAAAGGAAGATGGAGAAGCTCAGGGCTAAGAAGGAGCGGATCAGGAAAAGGAAGGAGAAGGAGTCAGGAAAGGCAGCAGCGGCTGAAGGAGCCGGCAAGTCAGGCACCGGCCGTGGTGCAGCTGAGGATGACGGCAGGATAAGGGCAGGCGACCAGGTGCGGCTTGCCGGGCGTGATGTTGCCGGCGAGGTGATTGAGGTAAGCGGGAAGAGCATCATGGTGGCCTTCGGCAACATGATAACCACAGTGAAGGAGAGCAGGCTGGAGAAGCTGAGCAGGGGAGAAGCACGGAAACTGCAGAAAGGGTCGGCTACTGCCGGAAATGTGGCCGGCGGTTTGGGTGGCGCTGCCGGTGGTGCGGGTGGTTCGACGCTTCAGCGGATAAGGGACAAGAAGCTGAGCTTTAGTCCCGAAAGGGATGTGAGGGGCATGCGGGCCGATGAGGCTCTTGATGTGGTGAGCAGGCTTATCGATGATGCGCTGTTGGTTGGAGCTGCCGGGGTTAAGATACTTCACGGCAAGGGTAACGGGATACTGAGGCAGATCATTCGCGATTACCTTGCCACCGTACCGCCGGTTAAGTCTTTCAGAGATGAAGACGTCAGGTATGGAGGCACGGGCATAACCGTGGTGGAGCTGGAGGGTTGACCAACGGATGTTTGCCGGTTTATTGCCTCTACTGTTAGCTTGAATATATTGCCTCGCCATTGTTCCTGGATACTGACTCACCTGTTTGCCGGATGGTCGCTTCACCGGGATTTCAATTTTTCCCCGGGCTCAGGTGAGGATCGTGCCAGGCCGGCTGTAACCGGGTCAGTTGCAGAGGGGGTTGTTAAATTTTGTTTTTTTTCGCGAACCTTTGCAGAGAAATATTAGTTTTGCCGGGTAAAAACCATAAATCCGGAAAGTTGACAAGATCATTTCTCTGCCTTCTGCCTGTACTGTTGCTGACAGGCATAAACCTGCACGGCCAGCCCGAAGCTGTTGCAACACGAACCAGCACTCCGCCGTTAATAGACGGGGTGCTTTCCGATGATGTGTGGGGCAAGGCCGTTCCCGTTACCGAATTTATACAGAGAGAGCCGGTAAACGGGGCTCCTGCCACCCAGCGCACTGAGTTTTACCTGCTGTACGACGACGATCATCTCTATATCGGCGTCCGTTGCTACGACGACACCGGGCGGGTGATAGGCAGGGAGATGGCCAGGGATGCCAACCTGAGTAATGACGACCGGATACAGATAATACTGGATACCCACCTTGACGGCCGGAATGCCTACTGGTTCCAGATCGGTCCGCGAGGCTCAATAGGCGATGCGGTGATAAGCGCAAACGGACAGGCATTTAACCGCGAATGGCAGGGGCTGTGGGACGGCAGGGCCTCAATACAACCGCACGGCTGGGAGGCCGAGATCGCATTGCCTTTCAATACCATCAATTTTGAACCGGGCCTCTCCACCTGGGGGATCAAGTTTATAAGGTACATCAGGCGCAACCAGGAGGCCGTATACTGGCCCACGGCCAATCTTAACAATCACCGGTTCCAGGTATCTGACGCAGGATTGATGCACGGAATTGAAGGAATAAGCCAGGGAGCGGGACTTGATATCAACCCCTGGGTTTTTGGCGGACACGACAGCTACGCCGGTGGTGGCAGTGCGCTTACCGGTGATGCAGGTGTCGATGTTTTCTACCAGGTTACGCCCGGTATGCGCGGCGTGCTTACTCTCAACACCGACTTTGCGGAGACGGAGGCTGATACACGGCAGATAAACCTCACGCGTTTCAGCCTGCATTTTCCGGAGAAGAGGGATTTCTTCCTTGACGGGGCCAACTATTTCAATTTCGGCATTGCCGGGGAGGTTGAAAACCCCTATTCGCGCCGGCTTATCCCTTTTTTCAGCAGGAGGATGGGCCTTGATGCCGGCGGTGAACCTCTTTCGATACATGCCGGCGGCAGGTTTACGGGACAGGCAGGGCCGTGGAATATCGGGGTGATGAATATCTGGCAGGAAAAGCAGTTTGACAACAATAACTACTCGGTGGCAAGGGTCTCCAGGAATCTTGGCAGGCAGTCTTCTGCCGGCATGATCGCCACCCTTGGCAATGCAACAGGTGCGGGTGACAATGCTGTTTACGGGCTTGACGCCCGGCTGGCGACATCTTCTCTTGGCGGCGATAAAAACATGAGCTTTACCGCGTACGGGCTGCAATCACTTACCAGTCCGCCAGGCGGGGAGAGGCAACTGGCCAATGCTTTCGGAGCCGAGCTCAACTTCCCGAATGACCTGTATTATGGGCGTGCCGGGTTTTTGCAGATTGACGATGATTTTAATGCTGGTATGGGTTTCGTGCCCCGCAGGGGTATTCGTGAGTACTATCTTGCCGGCGGGGTGGGGCCGCGTCCGGGAAGATGGGGACTGCTACGGGTGCTTTCGATGGTGGGTATGGACCATATATCGGGTCTTGACGGGGTTTTGCAGACAAGGGAGATCGACCTGATACCTTTGTGGATCACCTTTACCAGCGGCGAATCGGCCATGGCACGAAGGAAATATACGTATGAACACCTTTACGCTGACTTCAACCTGCTGGGACAGGTGCTGATACCCGCGGGTGAGTACCAGTTCAGCACCAGTACTTTATCGGTCAATTCGGCCAGGCAGCGGGACCTGTGGGGCTCCGTTTCCTGGTCGTGGGGTGATTTCTGGAGCGGTGAGAGGCACACCTGGGAGCTGACCGCCGGATGGCAGGTATTCGTGAACCTTTTTCTGAGCGCCGAGGTGGAGAGAAGCCGCCTCTCCTTTGCCGAAAGGGATATCGATGTTGGAATATACAGGCTGATGATGAATATCCTGTTCAGCCCCCGGATCAATATGCACACCTTTGTACAGTACGACGATATTACCGACGCAGCGGGGTGGCAGACACGGTTCAGGTGGATCATCAGGCCGGGCCGTGAAGTGCTTGTTGCATGGAACTCGAATATATCCGATCCGATGGACAGGTTCGTGATGTCGGAGAGTGCGCTGAGGTTCAAGCTCAAGTATAATATCAGGTTCTGACAGTCATTAAGGGGTTAGAAACTCCATGAATGCTCATGCTTGTATTATGCATTTTATTGATGCATTTATGCACAATAAGTTCACATCTGATCATTTTGGCTAAAAGTTTAATTATATTGCATGTGAGATCGATTTGCTCTGGAGGCCAGCCTTTTTATGTGGCATAGCCGGTAAGGGCAACCGGGAGAATATACTGTACAGATATGTGGTTTGTCTTGTTTTCGCTTATATTCTGGGTATTTTTGGTTATTTCAAGCGTAGTGCTGTTTTGCGGGGCTGTGCTTGTCTGGGCCGTTACTGTGCTTTTTGACAAGAGGTTGTGGCTGTTGCACCGCTATTCGTGCTTCTGGGGTTCGATATATTTGTGGCTCAATCCTTTCTGGCCAATGAGTATCGAAGGTCGTGAGAAAATTGATAGCTCACAGGTATATGTTGCTGTATCAAATCACCAGTCAATGCTTGATATCCTGGTTATACACTCGCTTTTTTTTCATTTTAAATGGGTGTCGAAGAAGGAGAACCTATACATACCCCTTGTCGGGTGGAATATGGTATTGAACCGGTACGTATGGCTCGACCGTGCGAGCAGGAAAAGTTTTAAAAGGATGATGCGGGACTGCAGCAGGCATATAAGGCAGGGTAGCTCGGTCATGTTATTCCCTGAAGGTACCCGGTCGGTTGACGGAAACCTGCGCAGCTTCAAGGATGGTGCATTCAGGCTTGCCCATCGTATGAAATGCCCGGTATTGCCTGTAGTGCTCGACGGAACCGGCGAATCGATACCCAAAAGGGGTTTTGTTATTCGAAAAAAAACCCCGATCAGGGTCAGGGTACTCGATCCTGTCGAGCCCGGACAGTTTGAAAACATGGATCCCCGCAGTACCGGCACCATGGTAAGGGATCTGATGAACTCGGCCCTGGAAGATATGAGGAGTAAGGGCACCGGGGCGACAGCCGGAAGGTGAGCAGAACCTGTTGAGCAGAACCTGTATATCCGGCAGTACTGCCCCGGCACCAGGTATGAAAACCCCGGAGACGATAGCAGGGACCCCTGTGTGGCGGCTACAACATATTAATATAGACAATGAGTAATAGTGTCCTCTCTTTTTACAAACAGAAGTATTCGGAATATTCAGACAAGCTGAGGTCGTTAAAAGGCCGGCAGAGAATGTTTGTATTTTTCAGGTTGTTTTCATTCCTGCTGATGATATTTCTGCCACTGGCCTTTGCCGGCAGTAACCTGCTGCTTGCCCTGCTGCTTTTTACGGTTCTGCTGGCAGTGTTTCTTTTGCTGGTAAAGAATTTCGCCTCGCTTGAGAAGAGGGGGAAATATCTCAGTGCCCTGATCGGGATCAACAGTGAGGAGATTGAGGCACAAAGGGGCAACCTCGGTTCGTTCGATGATGGCAGCAGGTACACTGACCCCGGTCACCGCTATTCGTTCGACCTCGACCTTTTTGGCGACCAGTCGCTATTTCATAATATGAACAGGTGCTGCACCCTGCAGGGTGCCGGCCTGCTTGCGGATTTTCTCAAGGAACCAGCCACGGAAGCCCCGGAGATCTTGCGGCGGCAGAAGGCAATTAAAGAGCTGGCATCGAAAACCGGCTTTTGCCAGCATTTTATTGCAACCGGCAGGTTGCATGGCGGCAGCAACGATGAATACCTGAAGCTTCTGGACTATGTGAATACTCCGTCACGCTTTTCAAAGAACCGTATGCTAATGACGGCATCGCTGATGCTGCCGGTTATTACTGCAGGTGTGTTCATTCTTGCAGTGGCGGGGTTATTCTCCTGGTACCTTTTCCTTGCTCTCTTTCTGATACAGCTGGGAATCACGGGCAGGTTGTTCAAAAGGACGGGAGAGATACATGAAAAGGTGACGAGAAGCATGACAACACTCAGGAAGTACGGTGAACTGCTTAGAATAATCCAGGACACCCGGCTGGATTCACCTTTGCTGAAAGCACTGCAGCGCTGCCTGCGTAGTGAAGGGATGCCCCCTTCAGGCCATATTGCCGGACTTGCGCGTATCGTTAACGCCTTTGACAACCGTCTTAATTTTATTGCCTTCACACTTCTCAACGGCTTGTTGCTCTGGGATGTAAACTGTGTGCTTTTGCTTGAGAGGTGGAACCGCCGCAACCGTAAGAAGCTCCCTGTATGGCTCAAAAGTATAGCCCGGATGGATGCATATGTAAGCATGGCCATATACTGTTTTAATAATCCGGGTTTTGTCTTTCCACGGCCCGATGAGAACGGCCCCGTACTCCAGGCAGAGGCGCTCGGCCATCCTCTCATACCTGAACGGGAGAGGGTGTGCAATGACCTGATAATAGAGGAATCAGGCCGGTTTGTAATAGTTACGGGAGCCAATATGGCCGGTAAGAGCACCTTTCTCCGTACAGCCGGGCTGGCGCTTGTAATGGCAATGACGGGTGTGCCTGTCTGTGCCTCGGAGTTCAGGTTTCGCATAACAGGGGTATATACCAGTATGCGTACAAACGATTCGCTCAGCAGGCACGAATCATATTTTTATGCCGAGCTTAAAAGACTGAAAGACCTGATTGAATCTATAGCAGAAGGAAGGCGGGTCTTCGTCCTTCTTGATGAGATACTCAAAGGCACCAATACGACTGATAAGCAGAAAGGTTCAATAGCGTTGCTTGGCAGGATGCTCGGATTGGGTGCAACAGGTATTATTGCCACTCATGACCTGTTGCTGGCTGATCTTGAACACGACTACCCCGGGAGGATAGTCAACAAGTCCTTTGAAGTTAATATTGATGGCGACAGGATAAGTTTCGACTACAGTCTCAAAGACGGGGTGACCCGTAAAATGAATGCCCTGTTGCTGATGGAACAGATGGGACTTTTGTCTGCTGATGAGATCGTTGACCCCAAACGCCCGTCACGGCATTGAAACCGGGTAAAGGTATCGCACTGTGCCGGGCCGCGTGAAAATATTCCGGACTGCTCTGGAGGCGCCTGATCTTTAAAGGATATGCCCCGGTTGCATGCCGGCTGTTCCTGCCTGTTGATTGGTTGTTGATAAACAAGTTCACACACCGCCCGTCTTTTGTTTATATTTGCAAAAATTCAGGACTGATGACTGCAACATACTCGGAGGAATCAATACGCACGCTTGACTGGAAGGAACACATCAGGAAGAGGCCTGGTATGTATATCGGGAAGCTTGGTGACGGCTCTTCTCTTGATGATGGTATATATCTGCTCATTAAGGAAGTACTCGATAATGCCGTTGATGAGTTCATGATGGGCCACGGGAAAACCGTTGAGCTCGAAGTAAGTGAGAAAATTGTAACCATAAGGGATTACGGGCGGGGCATACCTCTTGGCAAACTGGTTGATGTAGCATCGAAGATGAATACCGGGGCCAAGTATGACTCCAAGGTTTTCAAGAAGACTGTAGGCCTGAACGGTGTCGGGATAAAGGCTGTAAATGCCCTCTCTTCAAAGTTTTTAATAGAGTCGGTACGTGAGAAAGAGGGACGGCTTGCAGAGTTTGAAAGGGGAGAGCTTACCGCCGAACGGTCCTTTGTCCCGAACGGTAATGCCAACGGCACTAAAGTTGTATTTACCCCTGATAATGAGATTTTCGGTAAGTTCCGCTTCATTCCCGAATACCTCGAGCGGATGTGCAGGAACTATGTCTATCTGAATACCGGGCTTACAATCTTATATAACGGCCGGAAGATAACCTCACGGAACGGACTGCTCGACCTGCTTGAGGAGAACATGAGTTCACCCGGACTCTACCCGGTAGTTCACCTCCGGGGTAACGATATAGAGGTAGCCCTGACACACGGCAAACAATACGGTGAGGAGTACTACAGCTTTGTAAACGGCCAGAACACCAGCCAGGGCGGCACCCACCTTGTTGCTTTCAAGGAAGCCCTGGTGAAGGTCATAAGGGATTTTTACAAAAAGGATTTTGAGGCATCCGATATACGGACTGCCATAATAGCTGCTATAAGTATAAAGGTTGAAGAGCCGGTTTTTGAGTCGCAGACAAAAACCAAGCTGGGATCCAGGGAGACAGAGCCCGGCGGGCCCTCTGTGAGGAATTTTGTAATGGATTTCCTTCGCACCAACCTTGACAATTATCTGCACAAGCACCCCGAAACAGCTGAAGCGATCCTGGCACGTATCCAGGAATCGGAAAAGGAGAGGAAAGCCATATCCGGCATCAGGAAGATTGCCCGTGAGCGTGCTAAAAAAGCAAACCTTCATAACAAGAAACTGAGAGATTGCCGGGCGCACTGGAATACAAATGACGAGAGGAGGCTGGATACGACCATTTTTATTACCGAGGGAGATTCGGCCAGCGGCTCCATTACAAAATCGCGCGATGTTAACACCCAGGCTGTATTCAGCCTGAAAGGCAAGCCGCTGAACACCTATGGGCTTACAAAAAAAATAGTTTATGAGAACGAAGAGTTCAACCTGTTGCAGGCGGCTTTAAATATTGAAGATGGAATTGAAGAGCTGAGGTACAATAATGTTGTTATTGCTACCGATGCCGACGTCGACGGGATGCATATCAGGCTGCTGCTGATCACCTTTTTCCTGCAGTTTTTTCCCGACCTGATTAAGAACGGGCACCTCTATATACTGCAGACCCCTCTTTTCAGGGTCAGGAACAAGCAGAAAACGGTTTACTGCTATTCGGAGGCCGAGAAGGAGAAGGCTGTAAAAAGCCTGGCCGGCAAAACAGAGATAACCAGGTTCAAGGGTCTCGGAGAGATTTCGCCCGACGAGTTCAGGCACTTCATAGGCAAGGATATGAGGCTTGAGCCTGTGCAGCTCAAAAAAGAGGACATGATTGCCGATATGCTTGCCTTCTATATGGGCAAGAACAGTCCGGAACGGCAGGATTTTATTATCGGTAACCTGCGGGTGGAGGATGAGGTGGTTGAGGATGTTGATGCCGTTTAGTCTGTTTTATTTTAAATTATGACATTCGCGGGTGCCAACCGCAATATATACCTGAGGAAGCAGAAAGTGATGGAAGAACAGGAAAAGAACAACCTGGATAACGGAAAGGAGCCAGTGGAGGAAAACGGGAGGTCAAGGGAGAACGACTTTCCCAAGATCATTCATTTATCGGGGATGTACAAGGACTGGTTCCTTGATTATGCATCCTATGTAATTCTTGAGCGGGCCGTTCCGCATTTGCATGACGGTTTGAAACCGGTACACCGCCGTATCCTTCATGCAATGAAAAAGCTTGATGACGGCCGGTACAACAAAGTTGCCAATATTATAGGATATACCATGCAATACCATCCCCACGGCGATGCGTCCATAGGCGATGCGCTGGTGCAGATGGGGCAGAAAGACCTGCTTGTCGACACACAGGGTAACTGGGGCAACCTTCTTACAGGCGATGGCGCTGCAGCGGCAAGGTATATAGAGGCACGGTTGTCGGACTTCGCCCTGAGTGTTGTGTTCAACCCCAAGACTACCAAATGGAAGCTGTCGTATGACGGACGAAACAAGGAACCGGTTACTCTTCCCGTGAAGTTCCCCTTGCTCCTTGCCCAGGGGGTGGAGGGAATTGCAGTCGGACTGGCTTCAAAGATACTGCCTCACAATTTCAACGAATTGATAGATGCATCGGTAGCTTACCTGCAGGGAAAGGATTTTGAGCTTTATCCTGATTTCCCTGGAGCGGGACTTGCTGATGTTTCCAGGTATAATGACGGGATAAGAGGGGGAGTGGTGAGGGTTCGCTCGAAAATATCAAAGCTCGACAAGAAGACCCTTGTGATACAAGATATCCCTTTCGGGAAAACGACCGTTTCGGTTATCGATTCTATTCTTAAGGCCAATGAAAAGGGCAAGATAAAGATCAGGAAGATAGACGACAATACAGCCGGCACTGTCGAGATACTGGTACACCTGGCCCCCGGGATATCGCCCGATAAGACTATCGATGCGCTCTATGCGTTTACTGACTGCGAGGTGCCGGTTTCGCCCAACTCATGTGTTATTGAGGATGACAAACCGCGTTTTCCCGGCGTATCGGAGATGCTCAGGATAAGTACCGACAAAACTGTCGGGCTTCTTAAAATGGAGCTTGAGATCAGGCTTGATGAGCTGATGGAAGACTGGCACATGTCGTCGCTGGAGAGGATATTCATTGAGAACAGGATATACCTGAGTATTGAGGAATGTGAAACCTGGGAGTCGGTAATAGAGACCATTGACCGTGAACTGGAACCTTACAAGAAGCTTCTCCGGCGGGCTGTGACCAGGGATGATATAGTGCGGCTGACGGAGATCAGGATAAAAAGGATCTCGAAGTATGATTCAGGGAAGGCCGATGAGCATATAAAAGCTGTTGAAGAGGAGATGTCAGAAGTGCAGAACCACCTTGAAAACCTGGTGCCCTTCGCCATCAACTATTTTAAACAGATAAAGAAGAAATACGGTAAAGGAAGGGAGAGGCGGACCGAGCTGCGCAATTTTGATACGATAGAGGCAACAAAGGTGGCTGTGGCCAACGAAAAGCTATATGTGAACCGTGCTGAGGGGTTTGCGGGTACCGGACTGAAAAAGGATGAGTATGTTTGCGACTGCTCCGATATTGACGATATAATAGCTTTCAGGCAGGACGGCACCTATATTGTGACCCGTGTAGCTGAAAAACTTTTCGTTGGCAAGAATATAACTCACATTGCAGTCTTCAAGAAAAATGACAAGCGCACCATATATAATATTGTGTACCGCGACGGCCTGAATGGTGCCTACATGATGAAAAGAACAGCCATCAAGGGAATAACGCGCGACAGGGAATACAATATTACGAGGGGGACCAGGAATTCGAAGATTATCTATTTCAGCGCCAACCCTAACGGTGAAGCCGAGGTTGTCAAGGTCTACCTGAAGCCGAAACCACGCCTGAAAAACCTTGTTTTTGAGCTGGACTTTGGTGAGCTCGCGATAAAGGGCAAGAATTCGATCGGGAACATACTGACCAAACACGCAGTACATAAGATTGTGCTGAAGGAGAAGGGCGAATCGACCCTTGGAGGGGCACGGATATGGTTTGACGAAGATATCAACCGGCTGAATGCCGACGGAAGAGGACGGTTCCTGGGTGAATTCAATAAAGACGACCGGCTGCTGGTGGTTACCGGATCGGGTAAGTTCAGGCTTTCTGATTTCGATGTATCCCAGCATTTTGAGGAGGACCTGATCCTGATAGAGAAGTACAGGTACGATAAGGTGTTTGCAGCCGTGTACCATGACGGCGAAAAGGGTTACCATTATGTAAAACGGTTTACCTTTGAGCCTGTTGAGAAACTTGCAAGCTTCATTGGCGATCATGAAGGGTCAAGGCTGATAAGGCTTACAGAGGTTGAATATCCGAGGCTGGAGCTTAAGTTTGGAGGCAGGAACAAGGACCGGAGCACTGAAATAATTGAAGTTGCCGATTTTATCGGGGTTAAGAGCTACAGGGCCCGGGGCAAGAGGCTCACAAAATATGAGGTGTCACTTGTAAATGAACTGGAACCTCTTGTCAAACCGGCACCGGAACAGGACAGCTCTGCAGATGGAGATGCCTTTGAGCTGGATGAAGCCGATGACAAGCAGATGAGACTTGAAATATAGCGGGCACCGGCAACCGGCTGGCAGCAGATAGCTGCATGTTGCCGGTTCAATCAGGCCGGTACTGGTTGACAACAAATTTTTAAAAATAAACAGTATCCTGTGCTGATCTTTCTTATTGGTTTCATGGGTAGCGGTAAATCCACCACTGGCAGGCTTCTGGCCAGAGACCTTTCCTTTGGGTTTGCCGACATCGACAATCTGCTGGAGGAAAGGGAAGGGATGGCAGTTACCGAGATATTTGCCAGGAAGGGTGAAGAGTACTTCAGGAAAGCAGAATCTGAAATTCTTGATGCCATTCTTGGTTTTGAGAGGACTGTGGTTGCATGCGGTGGTGGCACCCCCTGTTTTCATGACAATATGCGCAAGATGAAGGAGGCCGGTGTTACAGTTTACCTTAAAGTACCGCCCGATATCCTTGCCAGGCGCCTTTCAGGAGGCGGACGTGCACGGCCGCTTATTGCCGGCATGAAGGGTGCACGCCTTAATAATCATATCCGCAGGCTTCTTGCCGGCCGTGAGGGCTGGTACAGGCAAAGTGACATTGTATTTAATTCTGCTGAATCAGGCACAGCTGAGCTTTTTTCTCTTCTCAGGCCCTATCTTGAGCAACAGGGCAGGTAATATTCTACCATTGAGTATAAGTGTTAGTAGGACAGGCTGTTAAAACAGCCTGGAGTGTGGCGGGCCCGGGAGCGGACTGCAGATATGGCAGTCCGGCACCCCCGTGAAGTGTCATTATGACATAAAAACAGGCGTTATAGCTATTGGCATATTAGTTGATCATGGTGTGGTTGAAAATAATTTGAAAATGTATTAATAAATAAACAGATGTTTAACTTTAAAATAGAGGAGGACCAGGCCATGTTACCAGTTTTTAGCAGAAGAGGTTCAGTACCGGGCATTGTAGATGACTTTTTCGGAAAAGACATGCTTTCGAATTTCTTTGAAGATTACCAGACCGGGATCTGCATTCCCGCGGTTAACATAATCGAAGGCAGGGATGATTTCAGGATCGAGGTGGCAGCACCGGGTCTTGATAAGAATGATTTCAAGATCGATGTAAAAAACAACGTGTTGTTCATCTCATCTGAAAAGCGCCAGGAAGATGAAAGGACGGGTGAGAAGATAATGAGGCGCGAGTTTTCTTACAGCTCCTTCAGCCGTTCCTTCAGCCTGCCGAACACCGTCGACACCGATAAGATAAGTGCGACGCACAAGGACGGCATACTGAACATATCTATTCCCAAAAAGGAAGATGCCAGGGAGAAGCCGCCAAGGCAGATAAAGATCTCGTAAAAGGGATTGGTTTGAGTGGGAAACTGACCGGGTATTAAACAATACCCGGTTTTTTGATACTATTTTGTTTTACTCAGGTTGATGAGGGTTTCAGAAAGAAGCTGCTCCTTACTGACAGGTACCACTCCTACCTTTTCACAAACCTGTCCGCCGGCAAGGTTTGCTACCATGGCCATGTGACGCGGACTGCATCCTGCGGCGAGGCATGCGGTTGCAACGGCTATCACGGTATCGCCTGCTCCCGAGACGTCGGCAACATCGCGTACCTCGGTGGGGACGAGTGTGCCTTCTTTGTTGTGCATGAGGTAAATACCCATCTCTGAAAGAGTTACAAGGAGATATCTGATGCTGTTGTTTTCCTGTAATTTGCGTGCACCTGCCTCTATACCGCCGATGTCGTTCCTGTCGATATCGATGCGCAATCCCCCGGATAGCTCTTTAAGGTTTGGAGTGAGAAGATCCATGCTTCTGTAATGCCCGAAGTTCCTTTTTTTTGGGTCGGCTGCAAGCAGGATTCCATTACCGGCAGCTATTTCACGTACTTCGCCAATTAGTGAGGGGGTGATCACCCCTTTGTCATAGTCTTCGAATATCACAGCATCTATCTTTTCAGAAGAGAGCAGCTTCTTTATTACTTCGATCAGCTCTTTCTCGGTGTGCCGGTTTATTATGTCATTTACCTCCTCGTCTACCCTGATCAGTTGCTGGTTGCCGCTAATAATGCGTGTTTTAACAGTTGTCCTTCGTTTACTGTCGGACAGGATCCCCGCACTGTCAAGTCCACTTTGCTCCATCATTTCCCTGAATAGCTGCCTGTAAGCGTCGTTGCCGGTAACCGAGCAGAGTATTGGCTTTGCACCGAGAGCCTGCACGTTGAGGGCAACATTGGCAGCACCACCCGGCCGGTTCTCCCTTTTATTGACCGAAACAATTGGTATGGGAGCTTCGGGCGATATCCTGTCAACCCTGCCCCACATGTAGGAGTCAACCATCACATCGCCTATGATCATTATGCGCATTCCGTCGAAGCGCTTGAATACCTGTTTTATCTCTTTGCTGTTCACGAAAACTTACTTTATTTCAAATTGTAAATCCTGTATGATCTTTTTGTAAATACTTATACACCTATGCCCCGGGTTTAATACCGCAGGCTGCTGGTAAAACGCCGCAGGACTCTCCTGGCAGCCCCTCGCGGCCTCCGGCATACTAAATTGTGCCCCTGGCATACGATGCGGCTTTTGGGATATGATATGCCGGCTAACCGCAGGGAACCAGGTATTGCCTAATCGTCGACAGCCTGGTTTATAAGGATACGGAACTTCCAGGCAGTGTTGTCTGATACCTGGCCCCTTGTCTGTTTCATCAGTATACCTATGATCTGTTCGCGGGGATCGGCAAAATACTGGGTGTTGAAGTAACCTCCCCAGTTGAAGGTTCCTTCACTGCCCTGTCCCCCGCGCTCCTCCCCTCTTTTTGTCAGGACACCAAAAGCGAGTCCGTGATAACTGACCGGATCCTCTCCCCACAGGTCGCCTATATGATTGGCCATCATAAAATTGATGGTGGTGCGGCTCAAAAACCTTACTCCGTTGAGCTCGCCTCCGTTAAGGTACATCTGAAGGAATGCGGCATAGTCTTTTGCGGTACTGCTCAATCCGCCCCCGCCCGAGAAGAACCTGCGTGCACCGGCAACCGGGTACCCTGGATCGTAATAAGCGGACTCATACGGACCCCATTCGCCGCTGTCTGTCTTTTCCTGTACCGGGACGAGCCGCCCGGCTTTCCCGGGCGGAAGGTAGAACCAGGTGTCATCCATGCCGAGAGGATCAAAAAGCCTCTCCCTCAGAAACCTGTCGAACGGCATTCCTGATATCACCTCAATAAGGTAGCCCAGAACGTCAATGCTTTTACTGTACGTGTAATTTTCGCCGGGATTGTGATGCAGCGGGAGTGCTGCCAGCCGCCTGACATTCTCTTCAATACTGATATCTTCGGCGGTAAAGAGGTCAATGATCCCTGCCTTCTGGTATATCTTCCTGAACCGTTCGTCATTGTCTATTATGCCATACCCTATGCCCGAAGTATGGGTCAGGAGGTGCCTTATTGTTATCTCCCCTGCTGCTGCAACTGTTGTATAGGTTGTATCGGCAGGATTGAAGGTGTCAAGGACCACGGGGCTGGCAAATTCGGGAATGAACAAGGATACCGGATCATCAAGCCTGAATTTGCCCTCCTCCCAGAGCATCATCACAGCCGTGGAGGTGATGGCTTTCGTCTGGCTGACAATCCTGAAAATATCATTTGTGGTGAATGAACGGCCGCTCTGGATATCGGCCATCCCGAAGGCTTTGTGGTAGACGATCTTGCCGTCGCGTACTACCAGGGCTACTGCGCCGGGGATATTGCCGCCGGCAACGGCGTCCTCCAGCATGTGGCTGATCCTTTCAAGCCGTTCAGGAGACATCCCGGCATTTTCGGCCGACCCGTCCGACAGAGGGGGTGACATTTGCAGTGACGGGGTTTGTGCCGGTGCTGACGCAAGGGGTGTCAGCAGCATAAGGAGGATGTAAAGCAGTTTTCTCATGACGGTCAAATTTAGGTAAAAAGAATAAAGATAATATATGTATTTTAAATTGTTGTTTTACCAGCCTGTCAGGCTCTGTTATACCGGGTCGACGTCGGGAAAGACCTGACAGCTCCTGAAGCGGGGGTCTGACTGTACCCTGACGATTGCCTCCGTTATAAGGGAGCGTGCCCTGGGAAGGTTGGCGCCCTTTTCTATTTTGATCAGGATGTGCATTATAAACCGGTTCTGGACTTTACCAACAGCAGGGTACTCGGGCCCCAGCACCCTGCTGCCGAATTTGGCTTTTAGATCATTTGCAAGATATACGGCCGCATTACCGGTCAGTTCGCGGTTTTTGTCCTTTACTATAATCCTGATCAGCCTCACGTAGGGAGGATAGCGGAAGCTGCGCCTTTCGGCGAGATTCTGCTTAAAATGCCTTTCGAGGTTATTTTCGGTAACATTTTTTATTACCGGATGGCCTGGAAATCCTGTCTGGATGATAACCTTCCCCCTTTTGACTTTCCTCCCCGCCCTGCCTGCTACCTGCGACATGAGCTGGAAGCTCCTTTCGTGAGCCCTGAAATCGGGAAAGAGCAGCATGTTGTCGGCATTAAGTATTCCCACCAGCGAAACTCTCCCGAAGTCGAGCCCCTTGGCAACCATTTGTGTGCCTGCGAGAATATCGATCCTGCCATCTTCAAAGTCGCTGATTATTTTTTGGTGGGCCCTCTTGCCCCTTGCAGAATCGAAGTCAAGCCTTCCAACCCTGGCCCCGGGAAAGAAAAGCGGGATTTCGTCTTCTATCTTTTCGGTTCCGAAGCCACGGGTTTTTATTGAAGCTCCGCCGCATTCGGGGCACACCGACGATGGTTTTTGCGATGCCCCGCAGTAGTGGCACTGAAGCCCGGCATTTTTTTTATGATATGTCATGCTTACGTCACAGTGTCTGCATTGGGGTACCCATCCACAGTCGGTGCACTCAATGTAGGGGGCATAGCCCCTGCGGTTCTGAAAAAGAATTACCTGGTCGCCCAGGTCAAGTGATTCGTTTACAGCTTCCAGCAGCTGAGGGGTGAACAGTGATCTCATCTGCTTCTTTTTTCTTGCCAGGCGTGTATCTGCAATGATTATCTCGGGCAGTTCTATTTCGCTGTACCGCTTTGTCAGTCCGGCCAGCCCGTATTTCCCCGAAAGGGTATTATACCAGGATTCGACCGATGGGGTGGCGGTGCCCAGAAGGGTCCTGGCGCCGTGCATGGAGGCCAGCATTACTGCGGCATCACGGGCATGGTAGCGGGGAGCCGGCTCAAACTGCTTGAAGGTATTCTCGTGCTCTTCATCTACGATCACGAGCCCAAGGTTATTAAAAGGCAGAAACAGTGAAGATCTCACTCCAAGTATCAGCCTGTAGCTGTTATCGCCTTCATGGAGCACCCTGTTCCATATCTCTACTCTTTCGGCGTCGGAGAACTTTGAGTGGTACACACCGGCCTGGTTGCCAAAGACGCTTTTCAGGCGGGATATTATCTGTGTTGTTAGCGCTATTTCCGGCAGCAGGTACAGCACTTGTTTCCCTATTGACAACTGATGGCTTATAAGGTGAATATAGATCTCTGTCTTGCCCCCGGAGGTGATACCGTTAAGCAGCACTACATCTTTTGAGTCGAATTGCTTTTTGATGGTGCCGAGCGCCTCCTCCTGAAAATTGTTAAGCATGCTCATCTGTTTCTGCCCGGCACCATGTTCGTCCAGCCGCGAAACCGGGCGCAGGGATTTTTGAAATATCCCCTTACTGACAAGCGCCCTGAGAGGGGCATCAATTTCTTTTCCTTTTGCTGCAAGAGCGCTTTTGGGTATTTCAGGAGGGCTTCCTTTTCCGCTGTAACCGCTCATGTGAAGATATTCCATTACCAGCTCAGACTGCCGGGGTGCCCGCTTCAGCTTTTCGGCAACGGTGCTTAGTTTTTCTTCACTCCAAAAGGATGGGTGCAGTCTTATGAATTGCACTGTCCTGGGCCTTATCTCTTCCCCTGCGCCGGCCCGGGGCCGGAAACCTCCGGGCAGCGCGGCCTTGAGCACTTCGCCAGGCGAGCACATGTAATATTCTGCAACCCAGTCCCAGAACCTCATCTGTACCGGAAGCGCCACCGGGGTGATGTCTGGTACCGACAGGATGTCCTTTGTTTTATAACCTTCAGGGGGGTTGCCGTGCACCTTTTTCACGAGGGCAGTGTACACTCTTTGCCTGCCGAACGGCACAGATACACGTTTGCCGGGGGCGACACTGTTGCGCAGGTTTTCAGGAACAGAGTAGGTGAAGGTGCCGGGCAGCGGCAGCGGCAGCACCAGGTCGGCGTAAAGCCTTCCGGCGCCTTTCCCTGCATCCTGGCTATTATCTGGAGGGTGCTGCATATTATTGTCAGGACTGTTCAGGTAATTTTAATGTTTTATAATGTATCCGGGCTGATGCTGCTGTTTCTGTTCCTGCATTCCGGCTTATTTCCACGGTGGCAGCTCCCTGATCCTTTCGGCCACCTGCTCCATGAGCCAGCGGGGAGTTGAGGTTGCGCCGCATACCCCTGCCGAGCCTGCCCCGCTGAACCATTCTGCCTTAACCTCATGCGGCCCCGTAACGAACCAGCTTCTCTCATTGACTTCGCGGCAGTGGTTGAAGAGCACCCTGGCATTTGAGCTCTGGCTTCCTCCCACAAATACCAGTACGTCATGGGATGATGCAAATTTCCTGATGCGCGGGATCCTCCCGGAGATCTGCCCGCAAATGGTCTTATGCACCTTCAGGGGCACACTGTGACCGGCAAAGTGATCTCTCATCCTGTTTCTTAGGTTGCTTGCCAGCTGCATATACTCTTCAGTGTTCATGGTAGTTTGCGAGAAAAGTTCAACTGGTGCAGCAGGATTTATCTTTTCCAGGTCACCCGGTGTCTGCAGCACCATGGCACCTCCCTCTGTCTGCCCCCGAAGCCCGATTGTTTCCGGATGACCGGGGCTGCCGAATATCACCACTTGTCCGCCCCGCTCCTTCATCTCCTCCCAGGCTTTCCTGATCTTATCCTGCAATTTTTTCACTATAGGGCATGTTGCATCGGTAAGCAACAACCTGTTTTCATCTGCCTTCAGGTAGCTGGACGGAGGTTCGCCGTGGGCCCTGAAGAGCACAGGCACATCTTTCAGGTTGTCTAAATTATCCCGCCCAACACTAACGAGTCCGATCCCCTCCAGCCTTTCCATCTCTGCCTTATTATGCACAATATCGCCAAGACAGTAAAGCTTCCCTTCCTTGTCAAGAATCTTTTCTGCCTGTTCAATAGCCCGTTTCACTCCGAAACAGAAACCTGATGATGGATCTATTGTCACAACCATAATTACAACCTGTTATATCTGCGTTTAACCGGTTTCTGTTGCTTTTGCCGGCTAATGGCTCTCAGCTTGCCGGTGTTAATTTAAAGGCTGATACAGCTTATCCTGCCGGTAATTCTTATATTTTATCTCCTGCTATTTTTTCGTTGCCCGGGAGTCAAGTTCTTTCAGCAAAGCCTCGAACCAATCCATCTGCTGGGCCGGAGTCATATATGAATTGTCGAGTACAACCGCATCGGGCGCCTTGCGAAGGGGGCTCTCTTTCCGGTTTTCGTCAGTCAGGTCACGTTGAAGAATATTTTCACGTATGTTTTCCAGGCTCACATCTTCGCCCTTCCCGGTAAGCTCCCTGTATCGCCTCTGCGCCCTGACACCTGCCGAAGCGGTAAGGAAGATCTTGATATCTGCCCCGGGAAAAACCACTGTCCCGATATCCCGTCCGTCCATTACAATGCCCCTATCTCTTCCCATCTCACGCTGCAATGCAACCATCTTCCTGCGAACGGCCGCCGATTTGCTTACCAGGCTTACGTTGGAGGCCACCTCCATACCTCTTATTTTTTTCTCGACGTTGATCCCGTTGAGATATGTGTCGGATCTGCCGCCGTCTTCGGAGGGGCGGAAGCTGATGTTTATTTTTCCAAGCAGCCTGTCAACCGACTCCTGGTCCGGCCCGGTGCCGGCCAGCATTCCTTTTTCCATGAAGGCAAGGGTTACTGCCCTGTACATTGCCCCGCTGTCGATATATAAATATCCCATTCTTTCGGCAATGGCTTTGGCAAATGTGCTTTTCCCGCAGGAAGAATGTCCGTCGACAGCAATTACAAGCTTTTCTTCATTCATAACAGATGTAAAAATAATCAAATTAATTGCAATGGTTCATCTCATTGGCGGCTATAGAGAGAGGAAAGGCTGGCTGTTACAGAAAAGTGGTTTGATGAACCGGCAAGGTGGTAGCGTGCTTGCCCGAAATCAATTCTGAACCGGTTGATTTTAACCCCGAAACCCCACGAAAACCCCACTGTTGATGCACGCTCATCGATCTTAAGTTCATGCCTGCGGAGATTGTTGTACCCTGCCCGCAGGGACAGGTTCTGCAGGGGCAGGAATTCTACTCCCACAATCATATGCCTGACCAGTTCATTTGCCAGTTCTCCCGCTTTTCCCGTGAAACCCTCACTGGAGCTATCTTCACCTGATCCGGGCCTTTTTGGGGAATCCAGGCTGAAATCCTGCATGTGCTGACAAAGCAGTGAAAAGCGGAAGGGTGCATGTTCAAGTTGTTTTGATATGCCCAGCTGGAGCTCGAAGGGGAGGGGTTCTCCCGCGCCCCCGGGATAGTAGGTGCTGAGCTGGGTGCCCAGGTTCTTCATTACAAAAGACAAAGATAACAGGTGTGCAGGGTTATAATAGTTGATCCCGGCATCGAGTGCCATCCCGAATGAGCTGTACTGTTCAAAGGAGGAGCTGACGGTCTTGAGAGTGGCCCCGGCAGTGAACAGGGAATCTATAGCATATGACCAGGAGAGGCTGACGGAATTTTCTGAAGCAGTGAAGTTGCCTGTCACCACTCCAGTCTCGTCTGCTGCAGTAAAGCTGCCATAGTTGATATAGTGGATGCCGCCGGCAAAGCTTCCCCACCGGCCATGGTGAAATGAGTATGAGGCATAGCCGAAATTTATGTCGGCGAAGTAGTTGACATAATTGAGCAACAGGTGGTTGTGCATGTTGCTGTCAAGCAGTGCAGGATTGTGGAAAACCAGGTTCAGGTCGCCGTCACGAAGCGATATGTTCTTGCCACCCAGCGAGGCAACACGTGCGGAGTTGGTCAGGTTTAGAAATTCCCATGTAGCGGTGCCTCCTGCCTGGGCTGATGCATCAGGTGAGCCGCAAAGTAACAGGGCTGTCAGTAATGCAATTGCACCGGCCGCGTATGCTTGTCCTTTCTTCATCGGGAAGGTTTTTTACCCATCATGTAAATATAGTAAAACAATGGATTTCTGCCTTCATTATTAGCCGTCGGGGCAAAGCTGTCAGGCCGGAGCCAAATTTATCAGGCAGGTGTATGTGTCTTTGTCATTATTTTTTATAATTTGCCGGTTGTAGCAGCGTGCTGGTGGTTTCCGGTTCCAAAACTGCCGCGGTGACAAGTTTAACCTTTAACCTAAAACCAATGTATACCAGATTGATGTTCCTGATTCCGCTCTTCCTGGCGTTGACGGCTGTTTTTTCATGCAAGCCGCCCGATCCGCTTGACGATCTCTTTGTATCAAATCCCGGTGCGACAGCCGAGACCCGGGCACTCTACCATAACCTCAGAAAAAATGCTGGCGACCGGCTGCTCTTCGGCCACCAGGATGCGGTGGCATACGGGATTGGATACGACCATGAGGTTGGAGGCTGGGATGCCGGCGAAGACGGGTTTGATTTCAGGTCGGATGTTCATGATGCCAGCGGCGACTACCCGGCAGTATTTGGCTGGGACCTGGGTAAGATAGGCAGCACACACAATATTGATTCGGTAAGTTTTGACCTGATGCGCAAGTGGATGGTAGAGGTGTTTGAGAGAGGAGGGATCAACACTGTTAGCTGGCACGAAGATAACCCGGTTACGGGGGGCGGAGCATGGGATACATCAGATGCCGTCAGGCAAATATTGCCCGGAGGCGACAGGCACGAATTTTTTAAGTCGAGGCTTGACCTGGTTGCCGATTTTTTCGTTGACCTGAAAACAGACGGCGGCACACCAGTGCCTGTCGTTTTCAGGCCGTACCACGAACATACCGGCGGCTGGTTCTGGTGGGGCACAGGGCCCTGCACAAAAGAGGAGTTCATAGAGCTGTGGAGGTTTACACACATCTACCTGACAGAGCTGCGCAGCTGCACCAACCTGCTGTTCTGTTATTCGCCCGATATCTTCCGCACAAGGGATAGATATATGGAAAGGTTCCCCGGGGTGGAATATGTTGATGTGCTTGGATTTGACAACTACCATGACCTTCGAACAGAAGAGGGGGTGCCGCTTGCCGTTGAGCAGATGAGGATAGTGGTTGAGCTTGCGCGGGAGATGGACAAGGTGGCAGCTCTGACAGAGACGGGCTATAACATGATACCGCAGGCGGACTGGTGGACCAGGAACATGCTTGATCCGATAAAGAATGATCCTGTTGCAAGGAACATGGCATGGGTCCTTGTCTGGCGAAATGAAAACTGGATGAGGGACGGCCGGTACGTGCACCATTTTGCTCCCTATCCGGGGCATCCGAGTCTTCCCGACTTTATGAAGTTCAAAGCCGATCCTTTTACCGCGTTTCTTGGCGATCTGCCTGATATGTATGTTGCTGACCGCTGAAAATCCTGATATGTGTGGTTCAAAAAGCAGCAGGATCACCCCACGAACCGGAGGAGCCTGCAATAAAACGAACCGGCCGGGCGATAGCAGTAAAAACGGCGGGGATGATGATAAGAAAAAAGGCCGGGGGTCAGGCGCCGGGGAAACGGACAGGCTGCAGGTAAAGGATCTTACCGCCCAGTTGCTTGACTTTGCGGGAGCAGAACTTGAGAACAACCTGTTGCCTTTCTGGACAACGAGAATGACAGACAAGGTCAACGGGGGATTTATAGGGGCAGTTACCCAGGAAGGAGATCCCCTTCCCGGGGCCCCAAAAGGACTGATACTTAATTCGCGGTTACTGTGGACTTTTTCAGCTGTTTATAACCATGACAGGCGTTTCGACTACCGCTGCCTTGCCCAAAGGGCATGGGACTACATAACCACAAGATTTGCTGATACGGTTTACGGAGGGTATTTCTGGACTGTCGATGAGGCTGGTAATCCGCTTGAGAAAAAAAAGCAGACATATGCGCAGGCATTTGTGGTATACGCTTTCTCTGAGTTTTACCGGGCATGCGGGAGCCAGGAGGTACTTGATGCAGCCATCTGCCAGTACCGGCTGATAGAGGAAAAATGTGCTGATAGTGTACATGGCGGTTACCTGGAGGCCTTCTCCCAGAGCTGGGAAGAGATAGCCGACAGCCGCCTGAGTGAGAAAGACCTTAACGAGAGTAAAACCATGAACACTCACCTGCACGTTCTTGAAGCCTATACATCGTTGCTGGGGGTATGGGATGACCCCGGGCTGAGGGAACGGCTGAAGATGCTGACCGGGATTTTTGCCGGGAAAATAGTTGGTGACGGGATACTGCACCAGAAGCTTTTTTTTAACGAGAAGTGGGAGCCAAGGTCACCCTTGATATCCTACGGCCATGACATTGAGGCCTCCTGGCTGCTCTGCGAAGCAGCCCGCACTGTTGGAGGCAGGGAGCTGGCAGAGCGCACGGCGGAGCTTTCTCTGAGGCTTGCACGGGGTGCTGCGGAAGGAGTGAACCGGTTGGGGGGGCTGACGCATGAGAGTGACGGGAAGGGAAGCACCGACGGTGAGATGGAGTGGTGGGCACAGGCTGAGGCTGTTGTTGGTTTTGTGAATGCCTGGCGCCTGTCCGGCGATGGCCACTACCTGGAGCTGGCCTCGGGTGTGAAGGAATTCATAGAAAAATTTGTTATTGACCGGGAGGGAGGTGAGTGGTTTTACCGGCTCAATGCTGAAGGGCGGCCCCTTGCGGGGTTCGATAAGGCAGGATTCTGGAAATGCCCTTACCACAACGTGCGTATGTGCCTTGAAATTACCAGGTTAGTATAATTTACTTTCCCCGAAAGGGAAAAAACACTTCAAAAAAATGCAGTTATCTGTTCTCGACATTTTGATAATCCTGTCATACCTTTCGGCCACTGTTGTGATCGGGCTGGTAATGAAACGTCGCGCGAAGCAGGGCAAGGAGGCCTACCTGCTTGGGGGTAAGAAGCTTCCGTGGTACATGCTCGGGCTGTCGAACGCATCGGGAATGTTCGATATTTCGGGTACCATGCTGCTGGTGACCTGGGCGTTTGTCTACGGACTTAAAAGTATATGGATCCCCTGGCTCTGGCCCACATTTAACCAGGTGTTCCTGATGGTTTACCTGTCGATGTGGCTGCGCCGGTCGGGGGCGACGACAGGTGCCGAATGGATTGGCACACGCTTCGGTAAGGGAAGGAGCGGACTGTTGTCGCACAATATAGTGGTTGTTTATGCACTGGTTGCATGCCTGGGGTTCCTTGCATACGGTTTTATAGGGCTTGGTAAGTTCATGATGCTGTTCATACCCTGGGATTATGTATCGGTTTTGTTGCCTTTTGAGGTGCCGGAAGCATATATACCGCATGTGTACGGCATCCTGTTCACCCTTTTTGCCATGTTCTATACAGTGCTGGGAGGAATGACCTCAATTGTGTGGGCCGATGTCCTGCAGTACCTGATAATGACCGTATCGGCTGTTGCCGTTGGAATTATCGCGATGAATGCGCTGAGTGTTAATCCGCTTGTTGTGCCGGAAAGCTGGCACTCACCCTGGTTCGGGTGGCGTCTTGACCTGGACTGGAGCGGGATAATCGGGGGCGTGAATGAGCATATCAGAAGTGATGGTTATTCGCTGTTCAGCATTTTCATGGGAATGATGCTGTTCAAGGGTATCCTTGTAAGTGCTGCAGGGCCGGCACCAAATTACGACATGCAGAAAATACTGTCGGCAAAGAGTCCGAAAGAGGCGTCGCTGCTGAGCGGGTTTGTATCGGTGGTACTCTTCCCGGTCCGCTATTTCATGGTCGTAGGTTTTGCAGTGCTGGGGCTGCTCTATTACGATGAATTAAACCTGCTGCTGGGTGGTGTGGTTGATTTTGAACAGATACTGCCGGCGGCTATAAGCAGCTTCGTGCCGGCCGGGCTTCTCGGACTGCTTCTGGCGGGGTTGCTGGCTGCTTTCATGTCGACCTTTGCAGGCACGCTCAATGCTGCACAGGCATACCTGGTGAACGATATATACCTGAAATACATTAAGCCTGATGCATCAAACAGGACGGTGGGCAATGTATCCTACCTGTTCGGGATCATCGTTGTTGCGATCAGTATCGGGTTCGGGATCTTTGCCGAAAACGTGAATGCTATACTGCAGTGGATAGTTTCGGCACTTTACGGCAGTTACGTGGCTCCCAACGTGATAAAGTGGTACTGGTGGAGGTTTAACGGGTATGGTTATTTCTGGGGCATGGTTTCGGGGCTCCTTGCGGCCATGATAGTACCCTTCCTGTTCCCGGGCGTGCTGCACCTCTATCTTTTCCCCATCTTCCTTTCGGTCTCTGTGGCGGGATGCATCTGGGGCACTTACGCCCATCCTCCGACAGAAGAAAATGTGCTGGTCGATTTCTACAGGAACGTCAGGCCATGGGGTTTCTGGAAGCCTGTACATGACAAGGTGACTGCACGGGAGCCCGGTTTCAGGAAGAACAATGATTTCGGCAGGGATATGATCAACATAGTTGTGGCCACCACTGCACAGGTACTGCTGGTGCTGATCCCCTTCTATATAATACTGGGCAGGTACGGATGGCTGGTTGTCGTTCTGGGCGGACTGGCCGTGTGCGGGTTGTTCCTGAAGAGATTCTGGTACGACAATATGGAGAAGCATGAGGCTGAGTGGCAGAAGGAAAGAGCCGGGGGGAGACATAAGGGGAAATAATCCTTTCTTGCTGCCTGATGCGCGTGACGGCAGACAGCAGTTCAGCATGCTTCGGTTTGCGTAATGATAAAAAAAACAGGAATTTCAAACTTATTTGATTATGGAGAGTAAACCGTTTAATGAAAGGCTTGAGGATCTTTTTGAAAAACACAGGAGGCTGACTGAAAGGCCGAATGAGCCTGCAGAGGTTTATAACGGCCTCTTTACGCGTTACCGCTATCCTGTCCTGACAGCAGATCATATCCCTGTATTCTGGAAATATGACATGAACCCCGAAACCAACCCCTTGCTTTTGCAACGATATGGAATAAACAGTGTTTTCAATGCAGGAGCCATCGAACTGGACGGCAAGGTGCTGCTTGTTGCCAGGGTTGAAGGGTACGACAGGAAATCATTCTTTGCCGTGGCTGAAAGCAGTGATGGGATAAACGGTTTCAGGTTTTGGGACAGGCCTGTTGTTATGCCTCCTGCGCATCCTGAAGAGACCAATGTTTATGATATGAGGCTGACAAGGCATGAGGACGGCTGGATATACGGTTTGTTCTGTGCCGAAAGGAAGGACCCGTCGGCACAACCCGGCGATACCTCATCGGCGCTGGCTGCCTGCGGGATTGCCCGCACCCGTGACCTCAGGGCATGGGAGCGGCTGCCCGACCTTAGAACGGTATCTGCACAGCAGCGCAACGTGGTTCTGCACCCGGAATTTGCAGACGGCAAATATGCCCTTTATACCAGGCCCCAGGATTCTTTTATCGAAGCGGGTACCGGCGGAGGTATAGGCTGGGCACTTACAGACTCTATGGAGGATGCCGGCATAACTGATGAGAAGATTGTAGATGCCAGGGCCTATCATACAATTAAGGAGGCAAAGAACGGGCAGGGTCCACCTCCGCTGAAAACGGATAAGGGATGGATCCATCTTGCCCACGGGGTAAGGATGTGTGCTGCAGGTTTGCGTTATGTGCTTTACATATTCATGACCAGCCTTGAAAACCCTTCGGAGGTGACCCGCCGGCCGGCCGGGTACTTTCTCGCACCGGAGGGAGATGAACGGGCAGGCGATGTGTCGAACGTCGTATTTTCGAACGGCTGGGTGCAGATGCCCGGAGGAAGGGTGCTGATCTATTACGGTTCATCGGATACCCGCATGCACGTGGCTGAAACAACAGTTGAAAGGCTTGTTGATTATGTTGGCAATACGGAGGAGGACCGGCTGACCTCGGCGGGAAATGTTGAAACTATTGATCATTTGATCAGCAGAAATATGCCGTTTCTGAAAAGTTGATATCCGGCCCCGTTTTGTCGTCCGGGAGGCGCCAAAAGGTTAAAAAATGTTACAATAAGGTAGTATGGCAACTGTTTTTTTAATACTTTTACAGATTGCAAACCTGGAGGAACTGAACTGAACTGAAAATGAAAGGCTTTGCCATAAAGAAACGGATTTCTTTGTTAACCTAAATACCTACAAACTAAAAA
>SLRB01000220.1 GCA_007131165.1 Bacteroidales bacterium
CCGAACTCCCTTTCGATAAGCAGCCTGCCACGTCCGGCAGCAGCCACCACAACCCTGCATCCGGCATCCAGAAATGCACTGATCACGGGCACGCACCTCGAAGCATGGCCAAGTCCCCAATCCATAGGGCACACCAGTACGGTAAGCTTTTCCATAACGGCAAGATAACTAAACCGGCACTCAAAATACTACAACTGCACCTTAAATCCCGGCAAGCGCACCTTTGCAACAAGTAACAAAACAAACAGCTATCACGGGGCCGGCACCTTCATATCAGGCACCTCCTGACTTGCAGCAAAAACACCTAATACGATACCTGCACCTTAAGGCCCAGCGAGCGCACGCTTGCAGCAATATCATCAAGCTCGCCGGCCGCGACCTTGTACAGCCCCTCAGAGGGGGTATCGCGGGCAATAGTATATACCATGACCATCTCCGGCCTCAGACGCCTCACCATATCCAGCCAGCAGGCCACCTCACCGGGCGATGCATTGTCGACCTCCACCCCTTTGTAAACACCTCTTACAAACAGGGTTTGCAGGATGAACCTGCCCCTGAACTTTTCGATATTTTCAATTGTCCGTTCAAGACTGAAATCCTCCGCCGGCTGGTTAAGCAGCCTTACCGTTTCCTCCCTGGCAGAATCTATCTTCAGGATGTTCTGGTCAACCTTCCTGAGCGCTGCTGATACCGACCGGTCGTCAAGCATGGAGGCATTGGACAGCACGGCAACGACCGCTCCGGGAGCCAGCCTGTCGCGAAGGGCAAGCGTATCATCAATCACCCCTGCAAAGTCAGGGTGTAAGGTAGGTTCGCCATTACCCGCGAAGGTTATTGTATCAGGCTTCTGTCTATCCTCAGCCATCGACAGCAGTTTTTTCAGGAGCTCCGCTTTTACCAGCTCCCTCGGGGGAAAACCAGTTCTCTCATACGGGCCGGGGTCAGTCCATCCACATTCACAGTAAATACAATTGAAGCTGCACCATTTTTTATCGTCCGGAAGCAGGTTTATACCCAGCGAAACACCAAGGCGCCTGCTCTTTACAGGGCCGAACACTATACGGTCAAAAAGAAAAGTTGCCATCAGCAGTTTAATTGGGTGCGAACTTAAGGCTTTTTTAGTAAAAAAACAGGAGTGCCAGGGGTCAAATATCAGCACTCCCACCCCGGATAGTCGCAAAAATTTTACCTTTGAGTTTTCATCGGCGTTTGAATGTTCGCATCTCAGTCACCATCGCCGGCATATACGGAGCCATGTTTATCAACAGGCCTTCTCCCGGCATCACCATTGTACCCCGCCCGGGTTTACCCTCATGACAATAATCATTGTATGAGCACATATTCGGTGTATTTTTGCATATGTAAAGCGAACCCTCATAAACCAAGAAAATGTCAGGAACCATTTCCCCGGAACCCTTTGAATGGAAAGATGAATACAAGGTAGGTGTAAAAGCCATTGATGAGCACCGCGAAAAGTTTTTCGATATCATCAATGACCTCAAGAGGGTGATAACCGAAAATAATTGCCAGATCAAGGTATCCGACATCTTTTTCTCACTTGTACATTACGCCGAGAACTACCTGATAAATGAAGAGATATGGTTCAAGGAATCGGGCTACCCCGGTTTTTCGAAGCATAAGGAAAGCCACAACAATTTCATCAACAGGATAATCCAGTTCAAGGAAGATTTCAGGAAGGGCAAAGAAGATGTTTGCGAAGACATGTATTTTTTCCTTGAGAACTGGCTGGTCAACCATATCCTTCACTACGACTCAGAAGCCGTTGAGTGGCTGAGGGAAAAGGGGATAAATTAGCACACCCGGCAGCGGTCACACAAGCCTTCGCAGCCGGCTTCCCGGCAGCAGTTTCATATTATGCAGGTCGGCCCCCTCAATAATGTTCAGTCCGCTTTTCTTCCCCGGCTCAATGGAACCGGCGGTATCGCCGTACCCGGTTGCAAGCGCACCGTTCAGCGATGCCATGGTAAGCAGTTCAGGAAGCTTGCAGCAGCCCGATTCCTGCAGACTGTACATAACCTGCAGCAGGTCTCTCCCGCCGTATCCGGCAAGCACCGGCAGATCCTGCCCGCCCCACAGCAGCAATCCTTCGCCGTGGCCCTCCCCGAAAAGGAGATCAAAATTCTCCCTGCTCCCGTAAACAAGAAATCCAACCTGTCCCCCATACCTGTTCTGCCAGTCCACCCTCACCGGCTCCCCCGGCTTGCCGCTTATCACCTGCCGGCCGGACAACCCGGCAGGCAGGGATTCTGCACCGGCCACCCTCACCCCCCGTGAAAGCAGCCAGCCGGGATCGGGAGCTTCGCCGCACATCACGTCGGCAAATCCCGGCACCAGTATCCCGCTGTAGTACTGCACTCCCGCCATCTCTTCAAATGAAGGATTCCCCCGGCTTACCGACAGCACCGTACCATCGTCGCCGGTCACCACCACAGCGTTTCTCAGAGGAGAAGAAGAGGCCGTGAAAACAATGCTTGCAGCTATCCTCGGCATACACGAAACTATCTCAGTTCATGATCGGGGGGCTCCTGGTAGGTCAACCTCGGGTTCAGCACTTCAGCCGACCTTTCGCCTGGATCGTCGCGGTTGTCCATATCAAGCACCCGTCCCTTCACATGAGTGACATCAGGGTGCAGCAATTGCCTCGAAAGGGTTACCTGCCTAAGCCTTCCGTCCTTCCGCAGGGTGAAGCTCC
>SLRB01000363.1 GCA_007131165.1 Bacteroidales bacterium
AGTACCCGTATAAGCTTTTGCCAGGCTTCTGTCTCCTGCTCTTCAAGGACGTTCTGAATGTTCTTGATTGTTGAAAGAATTATTGCCTTGTCGTGAATCTTCAGCTCTGTTGCGTAGATTGCAAGCTGCAGCAGGTCATCCTGCTCCTGCACCCTTACCAGTTTATTCTCTCCGGGCTTGATGTCTGTTAATGTGGTAACAAGCTCCGGGCTAAGGGATTCCAGGATTTTGATGTTCCGGAGACTGCTGACCTGGAACAGTTTCTTGGCCGATTTGTTTACCATTTCAACAGTACCGTCACGCTGGTAAGCCAGGATGCTTACATCGATATTCTGAACAATGCTTTGCAGGTACTGAAAGTGCTCCTCCTTTTCGCTTCTTACTTTCTGAAAATCTTTTATCACATCATTGAATGCCTTGTTCAGCTGGTCGAATGACGAGCCCAGCCCCCTGGTCTGAAAGGTGAGGGTAAACTCCGAGAACCGTATTGATTCCAGAAAGCTGGCAAGATCCCTGTTTACCTTGTCAACGTACTTGAACAGAAGTACAATCTGCAGGATGATCACCAGACCTATAAGAAACGGGGTGATGTGAAAACTGTAATTAATCAGGGTATAGACAAACAGGAATATGCTGGCTGTAAGCAGCAGTATCCTGAAGAGGCTAACCGTTCTGAAGTTTTTATAAACCATATTTTTCCATTCTGCGGTAGAGCGATGTTCGTGTAAGCCCCAATTCAGCAGCTGCCTGAGAGATATTACCCTTGTTTTGTTTCATTACTTTCAAAATAACATTTTTCTCTATCTCATCAAGGTTGTAGGTTTGCAGCTCCATCTCATCCGATTTTTTCGGCTGTGAGGAGAGGATGAAGTCACCGGGTTGCAGGGTGTTTGAATCACTCATAATTATTGCTCTTTCTATTGCATGCTGCAACTCTCTTACGTTACCCGGCCAGTGGTACTGATTCAGCTTGGTCATGGCCTCGCTGCTGATCTTGTTAACGTTCTTTTTATATTTCTTTTTGTATATACCGAGAAAATGCTCTGCCAGTAGTGGTATGTCGCCGGTGCGATCACGGAGCGGGGGAAGGTGAATTTCAACCGTATTTATCCTGTATAGCAGGTCCTGCCTGAAACTCTCATCTGCGACCATCTGGTGTATGTTATTATTGGTAGCACTTATGAGCCTGATATCAATCGGGATGGGTTTTGTTGACCCCACCTTGATGACTTCCTTCCTTTCAATTACTGTAAGAAGTTTGGCCTGCATGGGTGGGGACAGGTTGCCTATCTCGTCAAGGAACAGTGTTCCCCCTGATGCAATCTCAAAACGGCCTGATTTATCTTTTATGGCATCAGTAAAGGCACCCTTCACATGCCCGAACAACTCGCTTTCAAACAGGGTTTCGCTTATACTTCCAAGATCCACACTGATGAAAACCTCCTCTTTTCTGGGGGAGTTACGGTAAAGTGCCCTGGCCACCAATTCTTTGCCAGTGCCGTTCTCACCAAGGATCAGGACATTTGCATCTGTTTTCGCCACTTTTTTTATTGTTGTGAATACCTCCTGCATCTCGGGCGATCCACCGATAAAGTCCTGGAAAGGCTGGTCAAGCACCTGGCTTATCTCCTTCTGCCTTGTCTTTAGCCCGCTTGCTTCAAGCCTCGATCTCCTTAGCTGTACAGAAGCCGATACTGTGGCTATCAGTTTTTCATTCTGCCATGGTTTCAGGATAAAATCTGTTGCCCCGGCTTTAATAGCTTTAACTGCTTTTTCGGCATCTCCGTAAGCTGTTATAAATACCACCACCGCTTCCGGGTCTATTTCCAGTATCTTCTGAAGCCAGTCAAACCCTTCCTGCCCGCTGATGGCATCTTTGGTGAAATTCATGTCAAGCAGTATCACATCAAAATCTTCACTTGCCATCAGGCCGGGAATTTCAGAAGGATTGTTGCTTGTTTTTATTAGCTCTGCGTGTGGTTTGAGCAAAAGCTTCAAGGCAAACAAAATGTCATCATTGTCATCAACCGCAAGGATCTTTCCTTTCTTAGTATCCATGGTCATTGGGAATGTTAGGTTCTATCTGTAGAATTCAGATTAATGAGGTTAATATTCAGCCAATTGTGTTTTACAGGAAATTGGTTCAGTTCCGATGTAACTTCCATGTTTTTTTGTGTGATGAAGCAACATGAGGGTTTCATCAGTTATTAGATGTAAATATAACATTATTATAGATTCTAAACGGCCGCCAGGTACTAAAAAATGTACGATTCCGTACTGGTTCTGTCTCAATATCGAACACTTTGCAGTCAGGGCACTTTTGGCATGTTGTGTTAAGCGACAGATATACAGGACAAAAAGCCTTTTGGCATAATTAGTGGTATCATTAAAGCGGAAACAATTAAAAGTGTACAATAATGAGCATGGATCGTAAAATAGAGAACAAAGGCAAAAAGTGGAGAAGGCTGGCCTGGATTTCAGTATCTGCCATACTGGTAATACTGGTTTTTTACCAGATAGTTTTTGGTGATAAGAGTTCGCGCCTTAACGTTGAAGTTGATAAAATCACCGTGGAGCAGGTAAGAGAGGATGCCTTTCTTGATTTTATCGCAGTGATAGGGACTGTAGAGCCGATACAGACAATTTTCCTTGACGCAACTGAAGGGGGAAGGGTTGAGGAGATCTACCGGCGCGAAGGAGGAATGG
>SLRB01000347.1 GCA_007131165.1 Bacteroidales bacterium
ATATGCCCATCCCTGTATATGGGTGTGTTGGCATGTATTGAATGGCGGTTGGTGAATGAGTATGACCAGAGGAATTCACCGTTTTCAGCATCGAGACCGACAATCCCACCTGCCATTTTGGTAACAAACAGTTTTCTCTCAGGCAATTCAACAATCAGAGGTGAGCAGTAGGCTGACTGGTCGCCCCTGCCCGTTCCCGTGCTCGACCAGATAATCTCGCCAGTAAACCTGTTAAGGGCCACAATATTGTGTTTCCTGCCGCCGGGTGCAAAAAACACCTTGTTTCCGTCAATCAGCAGGTTTTCGGTAATGCCCCAACGGATATTGCTGCCACCAAAATCATCAATCGCATCTCTTGACCAGATCTCTTTACCTGTGTCAGCTTCCAGGCACATTATTTTTCCCATTCCGCTTACCAGGTACAGCAGATTATCGACGACAAGCGGGGTTGACCTGCTGCCAGGATAGGAGGTGTGAAATTCGGCTCCGTATTCATACTGATTCAATAATTCTCCATCTTTATTGAATATGAAAACATGGCCCGTTCGATCTATCATCCCCGAAAGGTAAATCTTCCCGTTTGAAAAAGAGGGTGATGAATATCCCTGGCCTAAACCATCTGTTGTCCACAGCACTTCCGGGCCCTGTTCAGGCCACTCCTTTAGCAATCCGGTCTCAAGGTAAATTCCGTCTCTGCCGGGGCCGCTCCACGATGATTTTATCTGTGAAAAAACTGAGGCCGGTACAACCGTTATGAAAAAACAAAATACAACTATAGTTCTCATCTGATGAAATTTAATTATTATAATTCGTTAGTCGCAAAATTAATCCTACAGATTGCAACCTGAATTGGCCAAATTAAAAAAAATACTGTTGTCTGGCAATACCGGAATATATTTGGCACTGCCCCCTAACCCATTAATAGTATAATCATATGCATTTCAGGTAATAGTAATATTTTTTGCTCACGTGTTTTTCCCGGCAAATCGTCGTAAGGACATTACGGCGTCAAGATGGTGCAGGTTTTAAGGTCAGCCAAAATTTGTATTTTTATCGGTAAACGGCGAACTAAAACAACATTAAAATGGCAGCCAAATATATTTTTCTTTTCACCTGCATCTTTCTTCTGACCAATAACCCCTTGTCAGTCAAAGGCATGCAGTCGGGCGATGAACGGGAAATATCACGCGCATTTGAACTCCGGTTCGTAACAGATAACCCTGAAGCTGATGGAGAAACTGATTTCAAGGGCGAAACAGAAATATTTGATCTTGAGGAGAGAATAGGGTACCTCCGTAACTGGGCTGATTACGGACGCCGCTTCTTTAATGATCCTGAGCTTGACAGGATTGTGGTTACTGACGAGGAGGTTGAAGCTGTACTGGGAAGACTTAAGCCCCAGCCACTGCCGGAAGTGCGGACCACGATCAGGCTGGACAACTGGATGTATCTCGGTTACAGGGAAGGCCAGAGAGAGGAAGAGCTGGAACAGGCCAGGCTCTGGAATGAACAGGAAGGAGTTGTTATCGATAACGGGAAAATGACCCTTTCGGGGAACAGTTTCAGGGCCGGCTTTGATGATCAGTCCTGGAGATTCAGGCTCTCCTGGGAAGCTATGGTACCGGAAACTCCCGGAAGAGTCACCTTTAGCCTGTCTGATCATATAACAGTAGGGTTCAACGATGATGGCCGTTTTTTTTACGTTGTTGACGGCACTGAGATCCCTGCCGGGTATTACACGCCGGGCGAGATCTACCTTTTTGAGGTTGAGGTGGACGCCGACGGGGGCCTGACGCCTGATTATGAAAGAACCGATGTGGAGGCATCGAGCGAGATAGCCATTGACCCTGAAACACACCGGTACCATAAGCGGCACCACCCTGCAGCTTACGCGGCACATGGATGGAACTTCTGGTCGGCCGAAGACACCGGATATCCACAGTGGATATCATTCAGGCTCAAGGAGGAGAAGCTGCTTACCGGTGCTAAGCTTACATTCCGCGTTGACGAAGGCAGGCGCTATTCTTTCAGGGTGGAGATATCTGATGACAACCGTCGCTGGAGGAGTGTCACAGGCGATGAATTGTCGTCAGCCGGGCAGTTCACAAACGTGATCTTCAGCAAGCCTGAAAAGGCACGATATGTTAGGATATTATTTACCGGCAGTGAACCGGCCGGCAGACCCGCGGCTCTGGCAATGGCCGGTTTTTATGATGAGAATGGCCGGGTTCCGCTGGCTGACGACAAACCTTTCGGGGGCAGGTATAATTTTAGTGTAGACGGGAATCGGTATGCTGATTACGTGCCTTTTTCCCACCAGGGAGACGGAGCGATCGCTGTTTTCAATTCATTGAAGGTTGATGCCGGAGGAGAAGCCGAAATATACAGTATTTGGGGAGTTGGCTATGACCAGGTAACCGGGCGTGATGTCAGGACACATCCGTTCAATATCAATACTTTCATTGATACCGGTTTTAGTGCCAGGCCCGATCCGGCCGGTTTTGAAAATCAGGGGTACGATGATACCGGCTGGCAACCAGTTCCTTATAACCGTTATGCTCATGGAGGTGAGAGAAGGAAGGACGAATCCCTTTACCTGCGGCATAAGGTTGATATCGGCCAGTTTGAGAGGGCAGTTCTGAATATAGAAACGGTAAGGCCCTCTGCCGATGTCTATATTAACGGGGTACATCTGGCAACAGTG
>SLRB01000206.1 GCA_007131165.1 Bacteroidales bacterium
CCTTTAACTACCACGGGGAAACCTAACTTGTCGACTACCCGGTTAATATCTGCCTGGCTAAGCAGCTCAGTGCTGTCTGGCACCTTTATGTTGTATTTCTTTCCGAATGCAGGAAGATTTGCTTTGTGACGCTCCTCATACTCCTGAAGTCCGGGAAGAAAAGTTTTAATCCCCATCTCATCAAGTTTTTTACCGGACTTCATAAAAGTAAAAAGCTCGGAGTCAAAATTGGGTATAAGAACATCAATATCCTCTTTTCGGTTGATATGGCCTATCCGTTCCAGAAGTGCTTCAACACCATCAGACGGATAAGGTATAAGGTAAACCTTATCTGCTATTCCCGGCATATAAACGCCGGGTTCCAGATTCTCATATGCCAGTCCGATTATCCTGGGATCCAGATACTCTGAATCCCTCAATGCCCTGATAACAGGTACGCCGGGGCCGGGGTTGTCGGTATTGTTCAGCCCCGTTACCGCAACTGTAACCTTAATCTTATCCATTATGCTCCGTTTATCTGATTAACCGCTCATGTCTGTTTTCTGCTGTACCTGATCTCCCTCTGTAAGACGATAATACCGGAGCATCGAAACGAAATCATAATAATATTTCTCCAGGCTCGCATTATCAATATCATATTTTTCAAGCAGGTCAGAAACAATTTCGTTCTCCGATTTGCCAGTTTTTATTAACTCGATAATCTCCAGTCCGATCCGGTTTAGAGAAAATGAGTCTCCTGTGCCTGGGTCAAAAACAAATCCCGATTCACTAACTGCAATATTCTTTTTTAATCGCATCTCTATTCTATTATCAATTTAATTACAACCACTTCAAATGTATATAAAATTTTTTCTGCGTAAAATTAAACACAGACGCATGAAAAAATTTTATGGGAAAGCGAAGCGGTTCCTTCTGTAAGTCGAAATTTTGTATTTTTTCGAACAAAATTTCGGCTTTTTTACAGGAGAAAGGTACAATAATATCCGGTCGCTGTAAAAGTACACAACAGGTTCTGTTTTTGGTTGACGGAATTAATAACCGGAAGGTTGTAATCATGTAAATAAAAAGGCCGCAGCCATAAGAACTGCAGCCCTTTTGAAAGCGAAACCAACCATGAAAATTATGAACTAAAAACCTCTCCTTGATCCTGGCCTGTTGCGCATCACACCTGCTCCCCGGCCGCCACGGCCGCCATAGGGGGCTGCCTGCCTCATCCCGGGGCCCGGCCTGGCACCTGCCCTTGAAAAACCTCTTGGCACAGCGTCGAACCATACCCTTTGTTCTTCGGTCAGTAAATTGCGTATTGCCTGGTGATGTGCAGCCTGCGTCTTCTCCATCTGGTTGCGCAGTTCGGTGCGCTCATCAATGTTCGCATTTATGGCATCCATATCAGCGCGGTCGCCTCTCATCAGTGCCCTGTACTGGGCCCTGTTCACATCAATCTGATCGCGCTTTGACTGCATCTCCTTAAGATGGGCTGTGCGCAGTTCGGTAATCTGCTGTTGCTGCTCTTCTGTAAGGTTGGGTATATTGGGGCACACCTGCTCCAGTCCACCAACCCTGTCAAGTCCGCGCCCCCTCTGAGCGAAAGCGTCGGTTGCGGTTGCCATGAGCAGTATGATGGCAAACGTCAAAGCTGTTTTCATTCCTCTTGTCAACATGATAATGAATTTTAATTAAAAATTTGTTTCCGTGTGTTTCTGCCCTTTTGACTGGAGCAAACATGAAAGGTTTAATTTAAAAAATAAAATATTCTTTAACCGGACCGGAGATCAGTATAAAAGGGAGTTCCCGGGAACCGCAGGCAAAATATCCAGTGGTACAGGATTCGGGTTTTGAGGTACCGGAGAACTGGTGGCCAGTAATAAAAAGATCCGGGCACCATCAGGATTATTAGAAGGATACCATGGCGCACAGTCCCGTTTTAAGTGGGAACGGTTTTGGTATTTGCACAGGAGAACAAAGGACTGTTGAAGGGAACCTGCTAATAGGCGTGAGTAAGATTTCGACGTGTGCCCTCGCCTATGAGCGAGACCGATTTCTGGAATGCCTGATCTATCTCACTTATAATGGGATAAAAGCCCTCGTTGTCGATAATATTCCGTGCAATATATGCCTTGATCTGGGTATGCAGGATATCGTAGGACTTCCGGATATCAGACGTTTTCCTGGCTATCCCCTGGTCTTCAGCATACTCTACAAATCTATCCATAAGGCCCTGACGGTCAAGGTAGGCACTTATCTCTCCGGCCTCGTCAAATCGGCTCAGCGTAGCCCTGTTGCTGTCGGAATAGTCAAAAGCAAACCGGTAAACAAGCCCCTGCCGTGTCACCTGGGTATAATAACCTGTTATGCCGGCAGTATCTCTGGGCACAAAGACATCGGGCATTATTCCCCCTCCCCCGTAAACCACGTTACCGCCGGGAGTAACAAATTTAAGAGAATCGTCAAACCTTATGCTGTCGGCTGCATCGAACTCGCCGTGCAGAAACCTGCGGTCAAGATCATTGAAGTAATCATCGGATCCGGCATCGTAAGGTTTCTGTATACTACGTCCTGTGGGAGTATAGTAGCGTGCAACCGTCAGCCTGAGGGCCGAGCCGTCTGAGAACATAGTCTGGTTCTGCACCAGTCCCTTACCAAAAGACCGCCTGCCGACTACCATTCCCCTGTCATTATCCTGTATAGCCCCTGCAAGGATCTCGCTGGCCGATGCACTCCATTCATCCATCATCACAAGTATCTCCGTGTCGAGGTTTATCCCGTTGGAGGTCGCTTTAACATCGGAACGCGGACTTGCCTGGCCTTCGGTATAAACTATAAGCTTGCCTTCGTCAAGGAACTGGTCGGCTATGCTTGTTGCCTGATCCATGTAGCCGCCGCCGTTGCCCCTCAGATCAAGGATCAGCTTCTTCATGCCCAGGGCATTTAATCTCTCTGCCGCTTCCATGTATTCGCGGAAAGTGGTGCGGGAGAACTGGCTTATCTTAATATAACCGGTCTCATCATCTATCATATAGGCAACATCAACGCTGTATAGTGGTATCCTGTCGCGCTTGATCTCAAATTCCATCATGCCCGGTATAAACTGCCTCTTGACACCAACCGTTACCGTTGTGCCCCTGAGGCCCCTCAACATACTTACTATATCGGTGTCGGGCATATCGACCCCTGCAACCAGGCTGTCGTCAATCATAACAATCCTGTCGCCGGGCATAATGCCTATTCTTTCAGAAGGGCCGCCGGAAATAGTTTGTATCACTACAACCGTATCATTAAGCATGTTGAACTGGATACCTATACCCTCGAAATTACCCTCCAGAGGTTCGGTTACCCGCTGCAGGTCACTGGCCGGAATGTATACCGAATGCGGATCAAGGTTCTTGAGCAGTTCGGGAATGGTTTTCTCGACGAGGTCCTCCCTGGATACCTTATCGACATATTCCATCTCGATAAAGTTGATCACTCCCGAAAGCTTATCAGTCTTTGGATAGACAAACATCGACCGGTCGCCCGAACGGTCAACCAGCTTAACACCTATCAGCATACCAAGTATAAGTACAATGGCAAGTATTAAAGGCAAAAATGCAGATGAAGGTTTTATTCTGAATCGCATAACATTTCCATTTATTCGTTCATTTGTACGAGCTCAATCCCGGCACGCTCAAGAAGCCGGATGCCATCTTCACTCCGGTAAGCATCAAAATACACAACCCTTTTTATTCCGGCCTGGATAATAAGCTTGGAGCACTCCATACAAGGTGCCGCGGTTATGTATAACGTTGAATTCTCGCTGCTATTATTTGACTTGGCCACCTTTGTGATTGCATTTGCCTCAGCATGGAGCACATAGGGTTTTGTGAGGCCTGCTTCGTCTTCGCAAATATTTTCAAAACCTGATGGTGTCCCGTTATACCCGTCGGAAATGATCATCTTGTTCTTTACTATAAGGGCGCCTACCTTCCTGCGGACACAATACGAGTTTTCGGCCCATACACGAGCCATCTGAAGGTACCTGCGGTCAAAATCTGCCTGCCTTTCCCCGTAAGGTTTAATCTCATCTTTAAGAGTAGTGTTATTGTCCGAAGAGTTCGTCATATAACAATAGCATGATGCCGGTTAAAAACTGCCGGGATAAATTATTCACTGTCCCGGTGTTGATTTACAAATGCAAAGATAGTTAAATTGAAATTGCCCTCCCGGCTATGCACCGGCGATTTTTTTCGAAATTCTCCTGTAATGCAGGCGGGGGTAAAAGAAGATCCTTGTAAAAACATATGCATTTAGCTGATACATGTTGCTTCGCTGGCTGCAAGTCAAAAAAAACCGTTTCCTGCTATCAAAAACGGAAGGTTCGAAAGTAATAACCCCCACTTCAACACCGGCAGGCATGGCAGCTCTGTATAACCGCCGGCTCCTCCTTGCATGGTTGCCTTCGGTAACTAAATTTACTGCCGTTATGCCTGGTCCGGCTTCCCTTACCCATTCTCCTGCAGCGACCGCTCCTGTGAAGGTCCGCAACCTTTCAGTCCGGGGAAAACCGATTTGTACTATTCTGCTGCTGTCGATGCCTGCCTCCGCCAGTATAGCTGCCCCCTCACCGGCCCTGGTTTTATAATGCAGGGGATTTTCACGGGCATTGGAGCCCTTGCCTTCCAGGTGCATTGTATAAAGAGAGCGCACGGAAATAACTGTACCGGCCACTTCGAGTTTCCTTACATGGAGGTTTCGATCTTCCCTGCGGGTAAAAGTATCGTTGTCGAATACAACCAGCATCATTCCGGGATCCTCTCCCCGTACAGGGTAAAAATGACTGAACTCCTGCATTGCCGATCGTGTATAGCCCCTGCCGATGGTGTCATGGCCATGGATAACAGTGTAGCGGGCATAAACACCCCGCACCTTTTCACCCGATGCATGAAGGCTCACTTTTACCGTATCATCGCCGTTCCAGTCCACTCCGGCAGCCTTCAGGTCAAACTGTACAGCGCCGTTTTCATAGAGTATAAACTCATCATCATGTGGGTGACCGGTAACAATTATCTTATCATAATTGCCTTCAAGGAACTCTTTTGCGGCTGAATCCAAAGTAGCTGAAGAAACCCACTCTTCAATAACAAGGATACCGCCATCAACAGGGTCATGGACCGACAACCAGTCATTCAGCTCCTTTTCGAAAACAAGAACCGGTATAATGAGGAATGCCGCGTAAAAAACCACCAACGTTATAAAAGCATAAAATGATTTCCGCACCATGACGCCGGGTATAGGAATGTTTTATTACCGGTTTTTCCGGCAACGGTAAAATTAAGAAAAGCCTGCACACTATCATAATGATAATGTACAGGCTTTGTTCCGTGGGCTGTACTGGACTCGAACCAGTGACTTCCACCCTGTCAAGGTGACACTCTAAACCAACTGAGTTAACAGCCCGTTTTATATGTATTTTACCTGACAAGGCAATGCATGCAATAAAATGTATCTGCCTTCTCAAGCCAATACAAAAATAATTCACCGGAGGCTAATCACCAAAATTTATTATAATTTTGCGCGTAAACCCATCATTTATGAGCCCGGAAGATAACCAGGATAACACCAGGAACCAGGATTATGACCGGCTAAGGTTCCAGTCCCTTATCCTCGATCAGATATACGATAATGTAACTGTGGTTGGCATGGATGGGATCATTAAATACGTGAACAAAGCCGAATGCGAAATGATGGGGTGCGAGAAGGAAGACCTGATAGGCAGGCATATAAGCATTTACGGCGACGTCCCTCTTGACGACGATCCGGGAATACCCATATTTGACCATGTTCTGGAAAAGGGAAGCTGGCGCGGCGAGGTCTTCAAGTATAACCGGAAAGGAGAAAAAATCTACCTTGACAACAGGATAGGCCTGATTTACAGCGAGGTAGGCGAGCCTGTCGGTATGTGCGGAATTTCGACCGACATTACGAAAAGAAAGAATGCAGATAAAAAGCTGAAAAAAACGGAAGCTAAACTAAGGCAACAAAACGAAAAGCTCAAACTTCTCAATGAGAAGCTCAAAATCAGTAACAAAAGAATAACAGACATCAATGAGGAGCTGAACCGTTCAATGAAGAAGGCAGAGGAAAGCGACATGCAGAAATCGGTCTTCCTCGCTAATATGAGCCACGAGATAAGGACCCCCATGAACGGGATCCTGGGCTTTACAAACCTGCTGAAAAAACCCGGACTTCGCAGCGATAAAAAGGATTTGTATCTCAGGATAATCGAACAGAGCGGACAAAGGATGCTTGGCCTTATTGACAATATAGTAGACATATCCAAAATAGAAGCAGGCCTGGCGGAGGTTGCTGTCGAAAAGACCGACATCAACCTCGTACTAAGAGAGCTTTATGAATTCTTCCGCCCCGAGGTCAAAAGCAAGGGCCTGGCTATCAACCTCCTTGCTGAACCTGGCGACCGCAGCTGCATTATTGAAACCGACCGGCAGAAACTGGAACAGATTATCTCAAACCTGATAAAAAACGCGATCAAATTCACCGACGAAGGACATGTTGATGTTGGGTACAAAGTTGAAGCCGGATATTTGAAGTTGTTTGTGAGTGATACCGGGCCCGGCATTGAAGAGGAAAACCACGAAAAGATATTCGGCCGATTCCAGAGGGTTATCAGGGGCGAAAAATCAGGAGACAAGGGAACGGGACTGGGACTGGCAATCTGCAGATCTCTTGTAACCCTTCTTGGCGGTAATATATGGTTGGAATCCGAACCCGGCAAGGGATCGACATTTTACGTGTCTTTACCCCTTTCAGAGAAACAAGGGAAGGAAGAAGACACTGAAAACATGCCCGAAGGCCGGTCAGGGGAGAGAAACAACCGGATAAAACCCCGGATACTTGTTGCCGAAGACGATTACTTCTCAGCCGAATACCTTAAGGCCCTGCTCACACCAATGGCAGAGAAACTTTTCATGGCAGATACCGGTCAGAAGGCCGTTGAGATATGCAGGGAAAACCCGGGCATCGATATAATCCTGATGGATATTAAAATGCCCGAGATGAACGGGCTTGAAGCTACCCGGCTGATAAGAGAGTTCAACGACAAAGTATACATCATTGCCCAGACAGCCTTTACTCTTCATACCGACCGTAAAAATGCGGTTCAGGCAGGCTGCAACGAATACATTACCAAGCCCATAAAGGCGCAGGAGCTTAAAAATCTTATCATAAAGCTTTCTGACGCAACAGACCGTACTTCAGACCATTAAAAAAATTTCGCTAAAATCAGACTATCCGCGGAGGAGGTGGCTTTAATCCCGGTTTTTGAATTGTACCGCGGGTTTTTTTGCATACAACTTATTTTATAATAATCCCGGAGTCCATATACTGCATCGGCATCAGCGGTAGTGGCACTGCAGGACTACTGTTAAGGAGCTTAAGGTACCTTAAAAGCACATCATCTGCGGTCGACATTTCTTCCATCTCAAACGACCTTGTTATCAAAAAAGCCAGAAGTCCGCTAAAACTAAATAACTCACGTTCCGGATATTCGACCACCCTGTAGCCCTTTTCAATTTCGATGCCGGCCCTTTCTGCAGCTATGGCAATAGCCGTTTTCAACCCGCCCAGCGTATCGGCAAGCCCCAGTTCGACCGCATCCCTGCCCGACCAGACTCTACCGCGCGACAGGGTTTCGGTCTCATCATGTGTCTTACCCCGGCTACCGGCAACTGCATCAACAAACTGGTTGTAAGAGCTGGTCAGCATATTCTCAATAATTTCTTCCTCCTTCTCAGAAAACGTCCTGTCCATCAAAGGGATATTAAGAAGCGGGATCGGAACACCAAAACCCAGATCGGCAAATTCTCCCTTCTTAACATGATCGGTGCTGTACCCAACCTTCTCTTTTAACCCATCATCGTAAAGCCATCCCGAAATCAGTCCGATTGAGCCGGTAAGAGTATTAGGGGCTGTCACAATATTATCGCTGTACAAAGATATCCAATAGCCCCCTGATGCGGCAACCGAGCCGTGGGATATAACAACCGGCTTTTCGGCCCTTGCCTTCCTAAGCTCCTCTGCAATAATATCTACGGCCATTAATAAGCCCCCGGGTGATTCAACACGCAGCACAATGGCCTTTACATTATTGTCCTCCCTCGCTTTGGAAATATCCCTGGCAAGCGATCTCGCCCTCATGCCTGTTTCCATATCGCCAAATCCCACTGCATAAACAACTGCTATCTGAGGCCTGGCTCCCCACCCATAATCAGTGCGCTGAAAAAACCTCTCCAGACGGTCTCTCTCAAGTATAGTACTTTCTTTACCGTCGGCCTCGTTAATGATATCATTTATATCATCCCACCGTCCCAGCCTGTCTGCCAGACCTAACTCAAGAGCCATTTCGGCCGTAAAGTAGAATTTTTCATTTACCAGTGTTTCATAATGCTCCTCAGTAAAACCCCGGCCTGAAATTATATCTTCCTTAACAAAGCCGTAAAGATTATCGACCAGCTTTTGCCGTTGTTCACGATCTTCATCACTCATCCCGGTTCCCGAGAAAGTTTCAAACCCCGATTTATATTCATGCATCCGGAACTCCTTCACACCTACACCAATCTTTTCAAGCATATCTCCAAGATAGATGTTGCCCATTACATACCCGGGAAGGTTGATGGTCCCCATGGGATGCATTACAACAAGGTCGGCTACCGACGCGAAGTGATAGGCGTTGATGCCTGCATTTTCTATATATACTACAACCTTTTTCCCTTTTTCACGGAGTTTGCCAAGCTGTTCCCTGAGTTCCCACAGCATTGTATGGTTGATCGCCATACCCGATGTATTTATTACAACCCCACCAATGCGCGGGCTATCAGCCAGTTGTTCAAGCAGATCAAGTTTTTCAATAAGGGTGTTGGCATTATCAAAATGCCGGTATTTCTGGTACCGTAAAGGGTTATTAAATTCGATACCTGCATAATTCCCGGGATTCATAAACTTTTCATCCACAAGGTTAGTTTCGTAAGAGCCATACCTAACCGAATAGGTATTATGGCTGTACCCGTTACCACTCCTGAAACCGCTTTGGGTTGAGACACCAAAATTGCCCAGACTGAATTCAATTCCAAAGGTCAGCATATTGTTATTAAAATATCTGCCTGTAATCCTGGTACCGGGCAACGCTTCCACCACAACACCGGTGCTCCAGCGGGCATCAGAGAATCCCGTATGATTTCTGAGGGCAAAATCGCCGAACAGGGTGAGCCTTTCATTACCAAAAGGCCTTACCGCAGCATCAATGGCACCTTCATAATGGTCAAACCTTGAAACTGTGGTGCCTGTAAAGCCAATAGACAATCTAGTGGAGGGACGGTAGATGGTCCCTGCCGAAAATGTGTTCTGCCGGTCAAATTGCTCTGTATCTCTCACTGAAAAATTATAGCCCGCACCAATCCCGAAAGTCCCCGACCCCAGGCCGGCTGATAACCTGTACCCTGTTACCCTCATATCATCAACCGAATGGTTTACCACAGCCAGACCCGTTGCAGGCCAGGCACCGTATGAAGGCAGGCCAAAAAACAACCCCCTCCTATTTAAGTCACCATATTCACCCGACCATGAAAACATAATGTCAGGGTGTTGCTGATAGCTCAGCAAAGCCGGATTGTCATATCCGTAAAGACCCAGTTTCATTGCACCTGGCGATGCCATTAGAAAATCATTCCTTTTGTGAAAGTCTTCAAACCCAGGTTGTGAACTTGCCTGAACAGAAAATATCAACACTGCAAAAACAAAAATTAACCTTTTCATACACAATAATATTTGATTAACCGGTCATATTTGTCCTGCTACTATACTATTTGTAACCCAATAAACTGCCTGATAGTATAAAACCAAAATTATAAAAATCTCATCCTACCCGAAACAAAAAAACAATTTTACGCATTTTGCCAGATAACGTCCTATTGAACATCAGGTATCCTGAAAAAACTGTACCTGTTGCAGCAGTAGCATCTGTTTTTACGTATTGGGTAAAAAAGGAAATATTGTCAAACCTAACCATTGCCCGATCATGATAAAGAACATACGGCTACTGCTGTTTGCCCTGCTGGCCATCCCGGCCATCTACCAGGCATGCACCAAAAACGAATACGAAACCTACACCTTCGAGGCCAATGTGCCCGTTTACATGAGCTTTCAGGAATTCAGGTCGGCCGTCAAATCGGCCGATGCACGCGACATTGAATACCCGGGGAAAATATATTTCAAAGACAACCTGCTCTTCGTGAACGAGGTAAATAAGGGAATTCATGTTATCAACAACGCCGACCCTTCAAATCCTGTTAAGCTGACCTTTTACGAGATCCCGGGCAATGTTGACATAGCCATAAGAGGCGATATCCTGTTTGCTGACAGCTTCATCGACCTGGTGGCGATCGACATAAGCGACATCTTCGATCCGGTTGAGGCCGGCCGCCTGGAAAATGCCTTCCCGGAAACTCTGCCTCCTTTTGATAACTTCAAGCCCATTTCGGGATACGACCCTGAACTGGGGGTTGTGGTAGGGTGGCAGACAAAAACGGTCACTGAGCGGTTTCCCAACTACTCATGGGGATTGAAAGGACCATGGCTCTTCAGGGCAGGTGCCGACATAGCTTTTCAGTCATCAGGCACCCCGGTGGCAGGAGTGGC
>SLRB01000159.1 GCA_007131165.1 Bacteroidales bacterium
AGTCCGCTGCCCGTCCTGATAAAAAACATGGCAGTCCATGCCAAAGGGAAGATCAAACCCCAGCTGATATTGGGAGGCTTGAGGTAATAGCTGCGCATATCCTTGAGCATGACACTCCTGAAAGCAATCCACTGTCTCATGGTTTACCCTGTTTTTTCCTTTTTCATTTCATCTGCTTCAATACCTGTTACGTGGACAAATATATCTTCAAGTGAAGGCTTTAACTGGCGCGCCTCTGTAACTTCACCCCCCTGCTCTTCGATGAAGCGGATAACCGGTCCGATGCCCACTGTTCTTTCCGAATTGACACGGATTTGATTATCAGATTCCCTGCTGAACTCATATTCCGGAAAAGCCTTGCCAAGTTTGCCAGGCAAGTCACCCGCAAGATTTGTGGCAGTAATCAGCAAAGCCTTACGATCTTTAATGGGCTCCAACAGGTTGAATACCGTGTCATTCTCTTTTATCAGTCCGTTAACGATAAAGGCAATACGCTGGCACAACCTTTCGGCTTCCTCAATATAATGTGTTGTCAGGAATATCGTTGTGCCTTCGTTACAGAGTGCAGTAATAAGACGCCTTATATGTCGTGCACTGGCTACATCGATACCGGTAGTTGGCTCATCCAGAAACAAAATTTTCGGGCGGTGGATAATACCTGCAGCAATTGTAAGCTTGCGCTTCATCCCACTGGAATAGGTGCTGAACTTCCTGTGGGCAGCTTTTTCCAGGTCAAAAACTTTAAGCAGCTCCCCGGCCCTGTTGTGCCGTTCTTTTTTCCCTAACCCGTACAGGGAGGCACAGAAACAGAGATTGTCAAAACCTGTCAGCTCAGGGTAAAGATTGCTCTCATCGGGAACAACTCCTGTAAGATGCTGGGCTGCTTTGGGGTTTTCAGTGCAATCCAGCCCGGCAATATTAATGGTGCCTGAGTCAGGCCGTGCCAGTCCGGTAAGCATATTTATGGTAGTAGTTTTCCCCGCACCGTTTGGTCCCAGAAACCCGAAAAGCTCGCCCTCACGTATACTGAATGAGATATTATTCACTGCAACAACCCCATCGAACTGTTTTTTCAGATTTGTTGCTTTGATGAATTCTTCTGCTTTCATGTTATCTTGTGTGTTTAAGCACATTGAGGTTTCATGACAGGACCAATTTTGAAATCAGCTTTCCGTTCTCTGGCAACCTGGTCAATAAGGATTAAACCCCCTTCTTAAACTGTTATTTGTCTTCATAGGAAAAATTTCATAAGGCCCCCGGGCTCCTGTACAAAAGTACAGATAATGGCAATTCTATGGCAAACGATCCGGGTTGCTTCAAAATTTCTGTGCCACCAGGCATTTCCCTTGCCAGATTCCTGAACTCCTGCGGTTTGAATAAGTGCACATTAACCGGAGATGAGCCGATCATCCCGAGGCCTGCCCCATCAAGCTCCCGGTTGATGCCCTTTTCAGAATCTTTGCCGGCTTCTTCTGTTATAACAAAGAAATCAATATCGCCACACGTCTGCTCCCCGTCACCGAACCACTGGCCGGTGCCATATACAGATAAAGGGTAAGCGGACTTTCCCCCCGGGTTTGTTTCCGGTGGGTACCTGACTTGCGTATCAGTATCAGGAACAGACAACGGGGAGGCGGCCATCAAGGAAAGGATCTTCTCAATGATCCCGTGTATTGTCCTGAAATGATTTTTATAATTTGTACTATTAAGCGTCATTTCTAACTCAGGGATCATTTCTGTTACAGGGCCTCGGATAAAATCCCTGGTAAATACATCAGCGTCCATGACCTGGTAGTTGTAAACAACAGTATCAAGGTCAATGGTTCGCGGACCCGATTTGTTTTCTGTTCTTATCCTGCCAAGCCTGTTTTCGATCTCTTTCAGCCTGTCGTTCAGTTCATCATAAGCATAAGGAGTGTCGATATGGAAAACGCCGTTGAGAAAATCATCCTGCTTCTCATAAATAAGCGGTTTTGTATAAATAAACCGGGATTTTCTGAGAGACTCTCCCAGAAGGCCCACCTCCTGTTCTGCCTTACTGACGTTCTCTTCCGGGCTTATATTTGAGCCTACTCCTATTATTGCGCTGTTCATCCGCACAAATCAGGCTATTTAAGTTGATTTAGTTATGTTTCGCAGGTGATTCATATCCAGTGTTTCAATTCCGATAGAACCCCCATTGTTTGTTCCATATCTTTTAGTGCGCTTTATCTCATGGGGTTTCATCCTTATCAGACTTAACGGCAATGACATTGTCACAGAACCTAAGGGCATTAGGTTTCTCAACGGTTACAGTAACTTCCTGCAGCTCCCTGTTCTGCTTTACAATCCTGTATATGTGGTTGACAAGGCTTTCAAGCAGATTGAACCTGGATGCTTCAACCTCGTCAATAATTTTCTTTGTAAGTGTTTTGTAATTAAAAACATCTTCGATCTGATCGCTATTTTCTGCCTTCTGTGCATCGTACTTAAAACTGACAGAAACAACAACATCCTGCAGAACTTCCCGTTCCCAGTCATTCGCGCCGATAACTGCCCTCAGGCGCAGGTTCTTTATCTGAATGCCTGTCATAATATTAGATTTATAGGTTTTCACCACCATCATTATAAATGATCTGGCCGGTAACAAAATTATCGTTTGTAAAAAAGTCGACTGAATTGATAATATTTTCAGGATATCCTCTCTTTTGAAGCGGGATACTTTCTGCCATTCTCTTAATATACTCTTCATCCTTGCCTTCCGGCGGAAGGATAATGCCGGGGGCAATACCGTTGACCCTTATTCCGGGAGCCAGTTCCACAGCAGACTGCCTTGTAAATACCGCAAGGAATTTTTTTGACAGAAGGTAGTCAAAATGCCTGGTTGTGGCTTTGGTGATCTTTGTATCAAGGATATTTATGACTGAGGCTCCTTCAGGGGCAATTTCTGCAAATTGCTTTGTCAGGATATAGGGTGCCCTGAAATTTACATCAAAAAAAGCGGTAAGGCCGGATGTTCCTTTATCAGAGAAGCTGTTTTCATAGAAGATCGATGCATTGTTAACCAGGCAGCTGATCCTGAAAACCTTGCTGACTTCAGGTATCAGCTCATGTGTCTCCTTCTCATCGCTGAAATCTGCCTTGAAGATCTCACATTTAACATCATATTCCGACAATATATCCTGCCTGGTCGACCTGGCCTTTTCAAACGACCTGCTGTAGTGAAGTGCGACATCATAACCGGTTGAAGCGAAGTAAATGGCTATATGCCTCCCAATCCTGTCCGAACCACCCGTTACCAGTACACATTTATTCTCTGACATATCTTCGTACATTAAAGAGGTTAAAAACACCTCATATTGACAATTCACTGAACCAAGTTATGAAATCTGGATAAATGATGCAAATATCATATATTCAGTTGCCTGATCCAACAAAGTCTTCGTACCAGCCGGCTATTCCGGCCTCTTCATGATCGCCTGCAAACACAACCACCCGGTATTTAAAGTGGAGTTCCCGGCCTGCCTCCATATGTACCGGCTCGTTATTGAAAGTAAAGGATGAAGGTGAAAAGAAGCCATAATCCCTTGTTACCCAAAGGCCGGGGTAATAGGAGTTGCCGGGATGCTGTATAATTGCAAGTCCCTCTGTTACCCCGTTATTATCGCCGTAATAGGCTGCCCACGGTGCCGATCCTTCACGGGTACCTGCCTCATCACGGTTGCCTTCCGAATCGACTATGGTCCCTGTCCCTGAAGGCGCCCATTCTGGTCCGTGATCCATACATCCCACAGCTATTTCGGGCCTCATGCGTGCACTGAAAAAGGAGTGGCCGGTGGGACTGATTGAGAGATCCTTGAGAACATCAAACTCAAATTCAAAATCCATTACGCGTACATCAGGCGAGGGTGCCCATATTGTTACAGTGCGCCTTTCACGAAAATGCATGGTTCCGGTGGCCGGCACGATCCATTCCAGATCGTCTGCTATGATAACCCTGTTTCCATCATCTTCAATTATCCTGGGAATTCGCGAAAAAACCTGCCCTGTTTCAAGCTCGTGGCGCGGCTGCCAGTAATTTCCGCGTTCAACGTTCTCACTCTGTATCATATCAAGGCTTACATACAAAGAGCTGTGGTGCGGGTAAGGTTCCTGGTCCCATGTGGTGACCGAGCGGCCGGAAAACGGTCCCGTCACAGGATAGAAAAAAGGATACTTATGCTCGCTGCCAAAGAGGTAAGAGGTAAATTCCTGTTCGCCTGCATAAACAGTGATACGGTCGGCAGCAGCAACAGCTCTCACGTTCTGCGAGCTGTCTGCCCGGCAACCGGCAGCCAGAAACACCAGGCAAGCCGTTAAGAAGCAAAGGCAATTGTGCTTAAAGTTCTCCATGATTTTGTAGTTTTAGTATTATTCAGGTTCTGTGCAATTTTGGTTTAACTCTGTTGGCTATGCTGCAAAACGGCCGGGGGAAAACCGGTTCATGGCCCATCCGGCCAGGAAGTAATCCATGTCATTTCAATCCAGATTCGAACCGGATAGTTTAACCATGGGGCTTTACATACCAGGGGTTCCCCTCCTCCGGCCGGGCCTAAATAAATCCCCTGACCACCACAAGCGGTGTATTGGTGTCGCCGCTGCCAGATACCAGATCGGCCAGGGAAGATACAAGGTTCTCAATCTTTCTGGGTGTAGTACCCTGGGCACTGAATCCCTTCTTATCCCGCTTCTCAGCAAACTTCCGGCTCTCCTCTGCTATAATGCTTTCAATCTCCTCCCTTGATTTGCCCTCATTGTGCAGTTTCTGCATCAGATATTTGGTCTTTACCCCAATCCTGTTCCGGTTCTTTATCCCCTCCGTGCAGCCGAAACACGAAACCGGGTCGGCAAGCTCAAAGATACCCGATTCAGGATCCTTGTATGCGCCGTCACCATAAATGAGCACTTCGATGTCGGTGCCGAACTCAACGCTCACCATCTTTTTTATCTCTTCACATACCCTGTCTGATTCCCTGGGCATGAGCTTTAACTGCTCATTGACAGGATCGAGAAGGTTTGATCCGAGGAGGCCGTATTCCGAATAAGTCCCCTTTCGGGGATCGGAGCAAATATCCTGCAGGGTAATGACATTCCTGTATCCGGTATCCCTTATCTCTTCAAGCATATCATACCTCCCATGCACATTACTCACGATTATTGCATCAGGGTTCCTTTGTGTTATATGGTCAGAGGTATTTGCAAGTATTATCTCTGCCTCACTGCCCGCTGCCCTCACGATATCCTTGTAATACTCGATGTAATCCATGCCAGTTTCCGGGTGCAGAAGCCTTTCATTCCCGAGTTCTTCAAGGGTGATCACATCGTCATACCTTTTGTTGATCTTTTTGAGTGTCTCCCTTGCAATCAAAGGGTTACCCTGCTCATCGTCGGGGAACCTGAGCTGAACTATAACCTTGCCGTTTGGCACTGTTTTGGCAATGGCCCTGAGCATCATCGAAAAACGGTTCCTTGACAGTATCGGATGGATAACAGCTACAGTCGAATCTAATGACAGGTTAAGTTTGTTTTTTATTTCAAGAGAAACATCCTCCAGGTTCACAACATTATCCTGAGATAAAGCAACAACCGATTCGGTAACACATAGAATATCTGTATCATCTATTATTTGCGGATTTCTGGCAATTGTTTTTTGAATTACATCGAAAATATTGTCATCGGATGTTATAATACCGGTCTTTACCCCAAAAGCTACCACACCAATTGCATTGTCAGGCAGGTTCATAATGAATTATTTATTTACCGGAAGAAATTTTATTTAAAGTCCGGCCTGTTAATACTAAACTTCCAAACAATGCAAAGTAAAGAAAACAGATGAGAAAGTAACTTCAGAAACACAAAAAGTAATAAACACAATATGACCAGAGGAATCACCCCCCACGAGGATTCCTCAGCAGGATGGAAGCTACCCGCCAGTTCACGGCATTACCCTTGCAACAATAATACCGGGTATGGTACGGCTGTCTGCCAGGTATTCAGACAAAGGGGCAGAGGTGATCTCAACCTCCTGCGAACGTGATGACGCATGCAGCAGGTGAAGCCTTTCGCCGGAGAAAACAGCCAGGCCCGTATGCGAGACATCAAGGCCTCCAATTGAAGATACAAATGCAATGATATCTCCGTCTTTGATAAGCGTGGCCATCTCGTCGATCATATCTTTGGAAATATAACTCATCCCGAATGCCGATATCTCCTTTTCAATTTCAGCCATTGCCTCAACATATGCAGGCTCCTCCTCCAGCTGCCGGTAAAGATGGGGATTAGCTGTCATAAATCCCACCCCGGTATCCATGATCCTGTTGCCAATTTCATTGCTTATAATCTCAATGTACCCTTGCTTTTCATTATCCTTTAGCCATTCGGTAAAGTAGTGCAGACGTGAGGGATAGCCATCAATGATACCTCCCCGATAGCGAAGTTCGGCAAGCTGCAAAACAAAATCATCAAAACCTGTCCGCTCCCGGGCCGAACATAAAGCCATTGCAGTTACATATTCAACAAATGTGGTGCAGTCAACCCCGAGCAGATTCATCACCAGGTGCTCATCACCTTCAACCTCCAGGGTCGATGCGACATAGGGGGTACCCAGGAAAGCCAGGCCTGCATCTGTTATCCTCTGATTTATTTCAGCGGCAGGAGCTAAATCCCCAAGCACCTTGCGCATTACTTCTTCAAAAAAGAGGGAGTCGCCCTGAGTAGCCGTAACCGGGATATGGCTTACCGTAATGCCACCATTTCTGTCCGGCCCGCTTCCCTGCTGGCAAGAAACAAGCACCAACAGGGTAATTATCAATACCAAACGGATCATAATTTAGTGAATTTCTTAAATTTGTTATATGTGGAGTTTGCCGGGGTCACCCCCTTATTTACAATAAGGACTGCAAGATATCAGTTTTCTACCGGATTATTTACAGGCTTTTATCAGTTTTAATCAAAATCATCTACCGGAGCGCCTGCGGGAAAAGGGCCACATCCGGCGGCGTGGTGATCTCTCCTGTTCGGTAAAGATGATCACATCATCCCTGAAACGGTCAAGAAACCGGTCCAGCACCCCTTTCTCCCGGTAATCCGGGCATTGAAGCATCATCTCAAGAGCAGGAGGTAAATCAGGAAAACCCGCTGCAAATCGTTTGTTAAGCATGCGGTCCTGCTGCACCGCATGCATGGTATGTGCTACAAGGGGCAGGGCAAGCGCCGTACCTGACCCGTGGGCGCCTTCGGCAAAATGTACAGCCCGGGTAGAAGACCCGGCCCGGCTCACTATGACCAGGGAAGGATTGTAGGCCGCAAACCAGGCATCGGCATGATTCTGAGAAGTTCCGGTCTTGCCTGCGAGAGGCAGGGTAACTCCATATGCTGTTCTCATTGTGGTACCTGTTCCCTCGTTAACGGCCTTCTGAAGCATGGCATTCATAAGTATGGCAGTCTGCCCGGACAGGATCCTTGTATGGGCAGAAGATTGTTCCCGGCGATATATGACATCACCGCCGGGGGTCTCAATAGAAATTATGGTGTAGGGTTCAACCCGGTAGCCGCCGTTCGCAAGAACCGCGTACGCAACGGCTGCCTCGCGGATGCTGGCTTCTGCCGTACCCAGGGCAAGCGCCGGGGTTCTGGCAAGAGGGAAACTGAACCCCATTTCATTCCACAAATGCTCAACGTCGTCGTACCCCACCTCAAGGAAGAGATTGAAGGTCGGAATGTTCATCGAAGCTGAAAGAGCGCCTGCCATTGAATATTGTCCTCCATACTCACGGCTGTAATTTACAGGTGTCCAGTTATCATAATCTTCAACCACGATTGAATCGTTGTCGTAGTATTTGCATGGCCTGATACCCTTTTCAAGGGCGGCGGCATAAAGTACCGGCTTAAATGCTGATGCCATCTGCCTGCGGGCTGTTACCTGGTCGAACGGCTGTGTATGATGATCTATGCCCCCTATATACATCCTTACAGCACCACTAAGCGGATCCATGCCCATCATGCCTGCATGAAGCAGTGTAAGCGCCTGTAGCAGGCTGTCGTAAACCGTAATGGAGCTGTTATATGAACCCTCCCAGTCGAAAACTCTCATAAAGATAGTATCGGAAGCGCGTTCTGTCAGATTGAGGCGCTGCATTTCCCGCTGTGCTATATCATTCAGGATCCTCTCTCCTGCCCTTGCAGAGTAGCGGCTCCTTAATATTTTCTGCAATGGTGGTAAATGCTGGCGAAAAGACCTTATAGCATGATCCTGAAGCCTGTGGTTAAGGGTTGTATTTATCACCAGCCCGTCTTCCTCGAGGTTCCAGCTACGGCCCGTTCTGTCATTTATCTCCGCAAGGATCTCTTCAGCTTCCCGGCGCACCTGTACCAGGAAGTAACCGGCAGGATTAGCCGCTTCAAGGTTAACATAATCCAGTGCCAGGGGCAGACTGGTGAGCGAATCGACCTTCTCCGGTTGCAGGTAACCCTGGCCCTCCATTCTGCTGATCACGAGATTCCTCCTTTTTAATGCCCTTTCGGGGAAAAGGCGCGGATTGTAAAGTGTGTTTGCAGCCAGCATGCCGACCAGCACCGCAGATTCTTCAACAGTGAGGTGCCCGGTACCTTTATCAAAGTAACGCCTTGAAGCGGCCTCAATACCGTAGACGTTCTCTCCGAAGGCAACTGTGTTGAGATAAAGTGTAAGTATCTCCTCTTTGGAGTATATCCTCTCGATACGCAGGGCTACTAAAGCCTCTCTTATCTTGTTCACCGGCAGTGAAAGAGGTCCGTGACGTTCCCTTCCGAATATATTCTTGGCAAGCTGCTGTGATATTGTACTTCCTCCGCCTGAGCCGGGATCGTTAAGAATTAGGCTCCTTACCGCAACCCTTGCCAGGCTCCTTGCGTCGATCCCCCTGTGCCGGTAAAACCTTGCATCTTCGGTAGCTACCAGCGCTTCGACCAGGTGCTGCGGCAAATGGTTGTAACTGACATTGGTGCGGTTTTGATGAAAATACCTGCCTATGATCCTGCCATCCTCTGAAAGAACAAGTGAGGCAGTTGCGCCACGGTAACTTCTCAGCTCCTCCTCACCGGGCAAACTGCCGAATGCACCGAAACGGACAGCCAGGATCAGAAGAATGAAAAAAATCAGTAGTGCCGCGGGAATTAACAATATTACTTTCGCCGCATTCTTCATATTGCCTTTTAATATGATGTTAAACGGCATATTTACCCTGTTATTACAGCAATATTATGATTAATACTGTAAAAATCCCATACCGGGTAATATTAATTCATGATATGCAAAGGAGGATCTTTCGGAGGATCTCCTTTCACGCACCGTACTGAAAGCCCGAAATTTTCTTCAAGGCCATTGGTTACAATATCTTCAAACTCGTAGTTTATCCAATAAAAACGAGGCCCAACATCAGGCATATAGCCATATGCCCACCAAAAGCCCTGTTCAGTTAGGTGCAGAAAGTCTTCTGCATTATGCCGCATCCCCCCCGGCCTTGCAGAAAAGCGATAGTCATTGGTAACCGTTTCGGGCAGGTCTTTCCAGTATTGGGTATCCATAAGTTGGCCACCGGCAACAAGCTGTCCGCCAACATAATCAATCAGCTCCTCCCAGTCAGCCTCCAACGGAACCCTCCAGCCATCGGGGCAAAGATCACCAGTCTCCACCGTATAAAAGTTATAAAGTGCACCGTAGACATCTGCAAACTTTTCTTCGTAGTCTTCATACCAGATGTAGGCAGGATCTTCGTGTGCAACCCAGGTAGCGAGGTCAGATACCTTATCAATTGGTGTTCCGTCATTTAAAGTAGTGGTTTTTAAATTTGTAACCATCCACTCCTGTTCACCAATTATCACGGTATTATATATATTGCCGTCAATATCAGTCACATGTCCGTCATATGTCTTGAAACTGACAAGGTCGCCGTAGGAAATACCTGCGGCATTTTCAGCCCAGGCACGAACATAATATGTTGTGCCTGGAGCAAGACCGGTCATATTGCTTGTAAATTGACCGGTACCCGGCCCTTCATTTGTCATACCCTCGTTCTTGTCTACATCAACACCTTCATACAAACCCCAGACTATACCGCGGTCAACCATAAACAGACTACCGTCATCCGTCACGTCACCACCTGAAGTGGCTGATTGATCAGTAATACTGCTTATATATCTGGTGGTTACAGTGGGAAGTTCCCCTTCAGTTTCAGTGGTGAACTCAAGCTGATCACCATAAGCAGTGCCAACCTCATTTGTGGCGTAGGCGCGAACGTAATATGTCGTTGCAGGTGAAAGGCCGGTAATGTCACTTCTGTATTCACCGGTTCCTTTGCCATCTTCGGTGAACCCCTTATTATTCTCCAGATCAGGGTCTTCAGAGGTACTCCACACAACTCCGCGCGCGGTAACATCGGCCCCGCCGTCATCCTCAACATTACCGCCTGATATGGCCGAATCAACAGTAATATCAGAAACAGAAGCGGTAACAACCACGGGCAGCTCAACCGGCTCGCTTTCAGTGGTAAAACTCTCCTGTTCGCCATATGAAGTGCCCTCTTCATTTGTGGCATATGCGCGAACGTAATATGTCGTTGAAGGTGAAAGGCCGGTAAGCTCGCTCTCAAACTCGCCGGTACCATCGCCGTCTTCAGTCATCCCTTCAT
>SLRB01000127.1 GCA_007131165.1 Bacteroidales bacterium
AACCCTTACCGATGCAGGGGTGAAGGTGGGCCTGGTGATTGGCGGGGGTAATATTTTCAGGGGATTGAAGGGAGTTGACAAGGGGTTCGACCGTGTAAAAGGCGATTATATGGGTATGCTGGCTACAGTGATCAACGGACTGGCTATGCAGTCGGCACTCGAGAGCCTCGGAGTCCCATGCAGGCTATTGACTGCCATACGGATGGAACCTGTGGGGCAGGGTTACAGCAAACAGCTTGTAATTGAGGCATTCGATAAAGGTGAAGTTGTAATATTTTCTGCGGGAACCGGCAATCCTTTTTTTACAACCGACACAGCAGCCGCATTGCGGGCTGTTGAGATGGGAGCAGAACTGATGATAAAGGGGACACGCGTTGACGGTGTTTATACGGCCGACCCGGAAAAGGATCCGGATGCTGAGAAGTTTGATGAGATAACTTTTGATGAAGCTTACAGCCGGGGCCTCAAGATCGTCGATCTGACCGCATATACCCTCTGCAGCGAGAACGGCCTTGATATGGTTGTTTTTGATGTTAACCGTACAGGCGACCTTAAAAAGATCATTTTAGGAGAAAGGGTTGGAACTTTAGTTAAAAATTGAATATATTTATGCCGCTGTTTTCAACCTTAACCCATTACCTGCCATGGAAGAAGATGTTCAATTAATACTGGATATTGCCGAAGATAAGATGGAGAAAGCAATAGACTATCTTCACGATGAACTGGCAAAGCTGCGGGCCGGGAAAGCCAGTCCGCATATGCTGGACGGCATTACGGTCGATTATTATGGTGCCACAACACCGCTTAACCAGGTCTCTAATATAAATACGCCTGACCCCCGCTCCATCACGGTGCAACCGTGGGAGAAAAGTATGCTTGAGCCGATTGAAAAAGCGATTCTGCATGCAAACCTTGGATTTAACCCTGTTAACAATGGCGAGATATTACGTATTGTTGTCCCTGCACTGACAGAAGAGAGGCGCAAGAACCTGGTAAAGCAGGTAAGGAATGAGGGGGAGAATGCCCGGGTAAGCATCAGGAACGCCCGCAGGGAAGCAAACGAGGAACTGAAAAAGCTGCAGAAGGAAGGCCTTCCTGAGGATTCAGAGAAGAGAGCCGAACAGGAAGTACAGAAACTGACCGATTCTTATTCGCAGAAGGTCGATGAACTGCTGCAGAAGAAGGAGGATGATATAATGACCATTTGATTTTTTGCCCGACAGATAAGAAAAAGGCACAGGCTTGATTGCCCGTGCCTTCGGTATTTTCAGGGGTAGTGGCAGTTATAAAAGGGCATTCAGTTTTTCGACCAGTGTATTCTTGGGTGCGGCTCCAACCTGCTTGTCTGCTACTTCGCCATTCTTTATAAACAGAATTGTCGGTATGTTTCTGATACCATACTTTGCTGATATTCCCGGGTTACTGTCAACATCAACCTTACCTATAACCGCTTTGCCGGCGAATTCTTCTCCCATCTCTTTAACATAAGGTGCGATAACCCTGCACGGGCCACACCATTCTGCCCAGAAATCCAGCATTACAGGCTTATCGGAATTCTGAACGAGCTCTTCAAAATTGGATTCGGTCACTTCTACTGTCATGGTTATAATAATTAAGTTTATAATTTTTAAAATATTACGACATATTCAGGATTGGCAAACCGCCGGCAGCAGCTTCCTGACAATTTGCAAAATACAGGGTGCCGGTTGACCTGTTTGCTAAAATAACACTTTTTTGTCAGTAAACACCCGGCAAGGTTGTTTTGTTTAACCGGCTGCCTGGTTTAGCCGCACTTCTATATCGGGGTTTTTCTCAATAAAGTTCATGACTTCCCTGGTAAGGCTGATCCGCTTTGAGCGGGAGAACATGCTGACCGACATATTTTCCTCTTTCTCGATAATGCGGAACTTGAGGACCACCTCCCCCTTGTTGTTATCTGTAAGTTCACTGAGCTTCCTGACTATTTCGCGGTTAATGTATGAGAGCGGGATGTCGAGTGAGATGCTTTTGATAAGGTCTTCCTTTGCATTGGCAAGCAGTGACATGGTTTTGACTTTCAGTTCAAACTCGTCCTGATTGTAATATCTTGGCTGTATCCGGCCTTTTATAAGCAAGGGGCAGTCCTTGACGAAATAGTTTTTGAAGTTAATGTAATCTTTGCCGAAAAGTGCAAGCTCCCAGGAGCTCCGGTAATCTTCCAGGACCATCCTTCCGAAAGGATTGCCGTTTTTTGTATAGGCTTCCTTTACACTGTTTACTATACCGGCAATAACAATTTCGCGGTTCTTTAGCTCCCTGAGGTCGGAAAGGTCAGACAGAGAGTGGGTTGTGAGGTTTTCGATCTCCAGCCTGAAATCATCAAGGGGGTGGGCTGACAGAAAGATGCCGATATGATCTCTTTCCCTGTTCAGTTTCTCAACTTTTGTCCATTCATCCGCCTTCGGTATTTCCGGTTTAGGGTATATCAATCCCGGACTGTCGCCAAAAAGGTTTCCCTGCGGGGTCACTTTGTCAGCCTGTATCTTGCTGCCATATCGTATCAGGTTCTCGATGAGGGTGCTTCCCTTAACATCGGTGGCAAAAAACTGATGACGCTCAACATCTTTGAACGTGTCAAAAGAGCCTGCGGCAGCCAGGGCCTCCAAAACCCTTTTGTTTACCGAGTGAAGGGATACCCGTTCGGCAAAGTCGTATATATCTTTGAAAAGGCCGCTACTTTCTCTCTCCTCAATTATCTTCACCACGGCACTCTCTCCCACCCCTTTTATGGCCCCAAGGCCGAAGCGGATGTTACCTTCCCGGTTCACCGTAAACTTCAGTTCGCTGTCGTTTATGTCTGGCCCCAATACCTGGATATCCATACGGCGGCATTCGTCCATGAATATCGTGATCTTTTTAATGTCGGATATGTTGCGGCTGAGTACTGCAGCCATGAATTCGGCAGGATAATGAGCCTTGAGCCAGGCAGTCTGGTATGCTATAAGGGCATAGCAGGTGGAGTGCGACTTGTTGAATGCGTATTGAGCGAACGCTTCCCAGTCTGCCCAGATCTTTTTTACCACCTTCTCCTCATAACCATTTTCAAGGCAGCCTTTGGTAAACAACTCGCGCAGCTTGTCCATCTCCTGCTTCTTTTTCTTGCCCATGGCTTTTCTGAGCGAGTCTGCCTGTCCCCCGCTGAACCCCGCCATCTCCTGCGAAAGAAGCATGACCTGCTCCTGGTAAACGGTAATACCGTAGGTGTCTTCAAGAAGCTTTTCCATTGCGGGAACCTCATATGAGATCGCCTCCCTGCCATGTTTTCTCCTGATGAATGTGGGGATATATTCCATCGGACCGGGCCTGTAAAGGGCGTTCATGGCAATAAGATCTTCAAACCTGTTGGGTTTAAGCTCCCTGAGGTGCTTTTTCATGCCGGGCGATTCAAACTGAAATATGGCAGTGGTTTCGCCACGGCTGAAAAGCTCGTAGGTTTTCTCGTCATCCAGACCTGTCTGGTTGAAATCTATCCTGACTCCCTTCGATTTTTCTATTGTTTCGAGAGCATCCTTTATTATGGAGAGGGTCTTGAGTCCAAGAAAATCCATCTTGAGCATTCCCACGCTTTCAACATGGTTGCCGTCATACTGGGTAACGAGCAGCTCGGTATCTTTGGAAGTACATACCGGGATGTGGTCGGTAAGCTCGTTTTTTGATATTATAATGCCGCATGCATGCAGTCCGGTATGCCTCACCGATCCTTCAAGCGTTTCGGCAAATTGCAGGGTATTAATGACGTCCTGGTCGCCCTTTTTTCTCTCCTCGGCCAGTTCCTTTACCTCCTTGTAAGCCATTTTGAGAGATATACCCGGCCTTTCGGGGACCAGCTTGGCCAGCTTGTCGGCTGTTGGCAGAGGTAGTTTCTGAACACGTGCGACATCGCGTATTGCCATTTTTGCGGCCATGGTACCGAAGGTAATGATATGGGCAACGCGGTCTTTCCCGTACTTGTCGACTACATACCTGAGTACCGCGTCTCGCCCTTCTTCGTCAAAATCAATATCAATGTCGGGCATTGAGATGCGGTCGGGGTTGAGGAACCTCTCAAAAAGCAGTTTGTACCTTATGGGGTCGATATCTGTTATGTAGTTGCAATAAGCTACCACCGATCCTGCTGCGGAGCCCCTGCCGGGCCCGACCGAAACCCCGAGCTCCCTTGCTGCATTGAGGAAATCCTGAACGATAAGGAAATAGCCGGGGAACCCCATATTTTTGATGACCGACAGCTCGAAGTCGATACGATCCCTTATCTCGTCGGTGATGACCCGGTACCGCTTTTTTGCACCCTCGAAGGTAAGGTGCCTGAGATAATCATCTTCGCCTGTGAACCCTTCGGGAATGGGAAAGTCAGGCATAACAGGAAGGTGGTTAAGATCGTAGACCTCTATTTTACCGGCAATCTCCATCGTGTTTTCCAGAGCCTCGGGAATATCCGAAAACAGTGCGTGCATCTCGTCAATGCTCTTGAGGTATTCCTGGCGGGTGTACCTGAGCCGGTCGGGGTCGTCGAGATCCTTGCCTGTGTTCAGGCAGATAAGCCTGTCGTGGGCACCTGCATCTTCTTCTTTGATAAAGTGCACATCGTTTGAGGCAACAAGCTTAATTCCGTGCTTATTGCCGAGCTCAACAAGATGACGGTTAACTGTTTTCTGATTGTCTAATACATCTTTGTCTATTTCCGGATCACCTGAAGGATGCCTTTGCAGCTCAAGGTAATAATCGTCGCCAAATAACTCCCTGAACTCAAGGATTATTTTTTCAGCCTCTGCCTTGGAGCTGTTCATGATTGCCTGGGGAACCTCCCCGCCCAGGCATGCGCTGCATACAATCAATCCCTCACGGTGTTCCCGGAGCAGCTCCTTGTCTATCCTGGGTTTGTAGTAAAACCCCTCGGTATATGATTTAGATACCAGCTTTACAAGGTTCCTGTAACCTGTCATGTTTTTTGCCAGCACGATCAGATGATAGCCGCTGCGATCTTCCTTGCCGGTCTTTTCGAAACGGCTTTTCTCGGCAACGTAGACCTCACACCCTATAATAGGCTTTATTTTCCTGGCTCTTGCCTCATTGTAGAATTCCTTGACACCGAACATATTGCCATGGTCTGTTATTGCAAGTGCGGTCATGCCGCTGCCAGATGCCCTGGCAACAAGATCTCTTATGTTCGATGCCCCGTCGAGTATCGAATACTGGGTGTGGACATGAAGGTGGGTAAAGTTTTTACCGTTATCCATCAAAGCTGATTTTTTACAGTCGGAACAGTATAGTTAAGTGCCGGGAAATGAGTGCCTGACGTCAGTGCAGGAATGGTTTGCCGGCAACAGTAAAACTACAAAATTACAGGGCCGGTTTTAGCTATTGTTGAAAACTATTAAAAAATCTTCTCAGGTTCCCGTAACCCGGCCGTTCCGATCCGGTGCCGCGATACAGAAAATTTCTTAAAGGTAAGGGGTTAAAAACAATTAAATGTTTTATCTTTGCACCCACAATTTCAAAAAGTAGGTTTTATATTAATTAAAAAAGAGCATGCCTGTAAAGATCAGATTAGCAAGACACGGTAAGAAGAACAAACCGTACTATCACATTGTGATAGCTGATAGCAGGGCGCCACGGGATGGTAGATTTATTGAAAGGGTCGGTTCATACAACCCGAACACTAATCCTGCTACTATTGAACTGGATTTTGATAGAGCATTAGATTGGCTACTAAAGGGCGCTCAACCTACAGATACTTGTAGAGCTATCCTCTCCTACAAAGGAGTATTAATGAAAAAGCACCTGCTTAACGGGGTTAAGAAGGGTGCATTAACTGAAGAAGAGGCAGAAAGACGTTTTGATGCCTGGCTGAAAGATAAGGAAGCAAAAATAACGGCCAAGAGAGAAAGGGTACTCGGTCAGAAGCGCGAACTGGATGCGAAAGCACTTGAAGAGGAGGCGAAAATAAATGAGGCCAGGGCTGCTGAAATTGCCAAAAGGAATTCCGAGCTGGCTGCCGAGGCCGCTGCTGCTTCAGGAGAAGCAGCCGAAGAAACCCCTGCCGCAAAACCCTCTGCACCTGAGGCCCGGGCTGAGGCTGTTGAACCGGCTGCTGAAGAGAAAAAACAGGAGGCGGTAGCTGAAGAAAAGGCTGAAGAAAAAGCTGAGGAAAAAGCTGAAGAAAAGGCTGAAGAAAAGGCTGAAGAAAAAGCTGAAGAAAAGGCTGAGGAAAGCAGCGGGAAGGAAGAGGAACCCGCCACAGAAGCAAAGGAAGAGAAGCCAGCCGCAAGCGGCAAAAAAGAGGTTCAGGATACTGAAACCGTGAAAGACGCTTCGGGCGACAAGAAGGAAGAAGCTGAAGCCGGTAAGGACGATTCTGAAAAGACCGGGGAGAAGGGAGCGGAATAAACTTCATGCCTGAATGATGAATTGGGCTTGACGCTGAATTTATTCTCCATGCTAAATTGCGGGAATTTGAAATTGTTGGGCGAATTTATCAAAACACACGGGATCAGCGGAGACCTGGTCCTTAAATTATCCTTTTTTACTGAACAGGAACTCAAAGAAGGGGATACGGTATTTGTTGAAGTAGACGGCATACCGGTCCCCTTTTTTATTGGGCAGTTCAGGTTTATGACCGACTATACTGCACTGGTAAGGTTTGATGAAATTGAAACTGCTGCGGGGGCTGAGTTCCTGGTTGGACGCCGCGTCTACTGTGGCGCGGACTACGGCACAGATGCAGAAAACGAGGCTGAAGGAACCGGCGATATAACAGGGTTCAGGGTTTTTGACCGGGAAAAGGGGTTTTCGGGAATCCTGCAGGAGGTTATTGATTATACTGATAATCCGGTGATGCGGCTGGATTATGAAGGGAAGGAGCTGCTTGTACCCTTTCATGATGATATAATACTGAATATTGACTATTCAGCGGGAGTCATTGAGATCTCGGCCCCCGGGGGATTGCTTGACCTTTACATGTGAATTATATATAATCCCGGTTTCTGCCCGGCTAACCGTACTTGAGACTGACCTTTTTTTCGAATGAGAGTATCCTGTCTTTCCATTCCCCCGGGATGGGTACCGCGCAGTTTTTTGAACTATCAAACGCGACAAGGACACAACTGCTTGAAGCCATGATACTGCGACTGTCCATATCGTGCACCTCCTGGCACATATGAAGGCTTTTGTTTCCTATCATAAAAGTCCCGCTGGCAATTTCTATCAGGTTATCCATGTGAACAGGCATGTGGTAATCGACGGTTATTGATGCAAGTATCAGGGTTTTCCCTTCCCAGTTAAGCGGCACTCCGAATACGTGCTTGAAATACTGAAGCCTTGCATAGTCGAAATAATGCTGGAACACAGAATTGTTGACGTGCCCCATTATGTCAATATCATTAAACCTGATCTGGACAGGTGTAAAATGCAGGTAAACATGTGTGTTGCCTATATTGTCTTTAACTTGCATGTTTTATGTTTTTTGGTTATGTTCAATGGCCATAGCCATTACCCCGGCCTGGAAGCCGGGCAGGATTGTCTTTATTGCAGCAAGTATCTTCTCATTGTCGTTTTCGGGAAGCAGGTCTGCCAGGGCACTGATTTTCTCTTCAATGTTGTTGCCGGCATTCCTTTTATCCAGTACAAGGCTTATCTTGGGATTATCGGTGGGTTCGGTATATTCGTGAGTGTACATGATCTCTTCATTGATCTTCTCGCCCGCCCGCAGGCCGGTGAACTTGATCTCGATGTCCTGCCCGGGCCTCATTCCGCCCAGCTTGATCATTTTCCTTGCAAGGTCATATATCCTGATAGATGGTCCCATCTCAAAGATGAATATCTCCCCGCCTTTTGACATGGCACCTGCTTCAAGAATGAGCTGGGCTGCAATTGTGCTGGTCATGAAATACCTGGTTGCCTCCGGGTGTGTAATTGTTACCGGTCCGCCTTTCTCAATCTGTTTCCTGAACCGGGGGATGACCGAACCGTTTGAGCCCAGCACATTGCCGAAACGGACAATAGAAAAGCCGGTATCCGACCTGCCCTGGATGTTAAGCAGGCACAGTTCGGCAATTCTTTTGGATGCCCCGGCTACATTAGCCGGGTTCACTGCCTTGTCGGTCGAAACAAAAATAAATCTTGAACAGCCATGATCACTGGCCAGTTGCGCCAGCAGCCATGTGGCGCATATGTTTGTCCGCAGGGCTTCGGCAGGGTTGTTCTCCATCATGGGTATGTGCTTGTAGGCGGCAGCATGAAAAACCGTGTGGGGCCTGTAATTCCTGAACAGGTCGGTCATCCTGGCACTGTCTGCAACATTCCCCGTCACAATCCTGAACCGGTTCGGATCGGCCTTTTCGGCGAGCATAATTTCCATCTCATAAAGCGGTGTTTCAGCCTGGTCGACAAGAATGAGAGTTTCGGGATTGTAGGCCAGCACCTGCCTGACTATTTCGCTGCCTATAGAACCCGCTGCACCGGTAACAAGGACAACTTTCCCTGATATGAGACTGGTTATACGGCCGTCGTTAACAGGTACTGGTGTTCGTTCAAGCAGGTCATCTATGTGTAAAGATTTGATCTGGTTAAAGGCAAGTCTTGATGATATCCAGTTCGAGATATATGGCACAGAAAGGATCTTCATATCAAAATCGAGGCAGGTGTCGGCTATCTCTATCTTCCGTTCAGGAGAGGGGGGCTGTTTTGAAAAGATAAGTGAGTGGGCATGAGTGTTATGAAGGAATTCTCTAAGTGACCTGACATCACGTACACTGACACCTTCTATCTTTTTGCCTGCAATATGGTCCTTTTCGTCCATGAAGCTGATAACCCTGAAGCTCCTTCCCATTTCCCTTTCAAGGGTGTGCTTCACTACCAGTCCCGATTGGTCGGTGCCATAGATGATCACTCCCTTCCTGTCGTCGTTTTTATTGAAAAGATCGTAGTATGTATTTTTCATCAGCATACGCAATGCCGTGAGGATGAACAGCAGTATCAGGAAGTCGGTCATAAGCACCGACATGGGGAAGATGAAGGTACCCCCCGTTACCGTGAATGCAAGGAGGTTAATCGCAGCCAGCACACCTGTGCCGGCAGCTACAACATACATGATCCTCGCAGAATCCCTTGAGCTGGTATACCTGATGAGGCCGGCAAATGTCCTGAAAATCATAAAAGCCGTACCCCTGACAATTAATACCAGGGGAAATACCAGGGAGAATTTGGCGCTCCATTCGGCAGGGATGGACATATTGAACCTTAGCAGGTAAGCTATGCCCATTGAGGTGATGCTCAATACCAGGTCGAGGAGGAAAATTATCCACCTTGGAGCATGCCTTCCTTCATCATATTTGCCTGAGTGGTGCCCTTCAGTCATACCGGTAAATTGTTGCACCGGCAGGCATTGCTTTTCCCGGCCGGGCTATACAAAAATAATCAAAAATTGATGCAGCGAAACCATTTTCCTGATGTCTTTAGCTTAGAGTTATTATTTGACCGGTAATCTTTGCATTTAATCATAAAAAGCAGATGTCATGACAAACAAGAGAATAATTGCCCTGGTTGCCATAATGTCCGTTGCCATATCGGCAGGAACATTATATGCGCAGGGGGATTTGCCGGCTGAAGAGCGGAAAGTAGAACCTTTCAGCCGTTTAGCCGTGGCGGTTCCCGGAAATGTATACCTGGTTCAGGGGAGTGAACAGAGGGTTATTGTGGAGGGCACCGCCCGGGTACTTGAAAACCTGGTAACGGAAGTGCGTAACGGCAGGCTTACTGTGCGTACACGGCCACGCTGGAGGTTCAGGAGGAATGACCAGCTTAACATCTATCTGACCATGCCTGAGATTGACGGGATATCCCTTTCGGGGAGCGCCTCTGTGCATGCTGAAGGTTCAGTGCAGACTCAAAAGCTGTCGGTCGTTATAAGCGGCAGCGGAAGAGTGAACATTGAAGAGCTTGTAGCAGATGCCCTTGATGTTACCGTTTCAGGATCGGGGAGGCTGAATATCGGAAAAGGCCCGAAACTGGAGAAATCAAAAATTGTTATCAGCGGGTCGGGCCGGATAGATACCGGTAATTTGCCGGTAGGGATCCTGGATGCCAGTATCAGCGGATCGGGCAACTGCCGCGTACATGTACTGACTGATCTTAACGTGCGCATTTCGGGAAGCGGCAGGGTAATCTATACGGGGAATCCGCTGATAGATGCCAGAATATCGGGATCAGGCCGTATTGTAACTGCAGACTGATTGAAAACTGCCTTGCTCAGCAGGAAAAAGCGGCCGGCAGTCAGCGTATTTTTATTATCTCCCCGTCTTCTCCAAATTTGATGATATCGGAGGGAGAAGACCGCCTGGCATCATCCTGGCGGTAGCGAACAATATAATCGACGGCGTCCTTTATCCTGCTGTCTATCCTGCCGAAATTACCCGGAGGCGGGCTGCCTGAAATGTTGGCCGAGGTTGAGACGACCGGTTTGCCGAGCCTGGTAACGAGCTCCCTGCAGAAATCATCCTTTACAACCCTTATCCCTATGGTCTGGTCATGGCCGATAAGGTCGGGAGCAAGGTTCTTCGCTTTCTGGAATATTATACTGAGGGGCCTTTTTGCCGCTTCAATAAAGGTGAAGGCAATGTCGGGCACATCA
>SLRB01000019.1 GCA_007131165.1 Bacteroidales bacterium
AAATGGCAGAATTCAGGCAAAAGCTGATTGAAAGCAAAAAAGTTCTTTCCATTGAATGCCACAATATAGAAAGTGATGACATAGTAACCGGGCTCAACAACTTTGTCGAAAGCAATGAAATTGAAATCATTGCGCTCACTCATAAAAAAAGAAATATTTTTTACCGGCTTTTCAACCCAAGTTTGGCAAAGAAATTGCTGTTTCAAACAAAAAGACCTGTTTTTGTTTTTAACTTATTAAGGCATAAAACAGATACAAGTTTTTTGCATTTACTTGTGAAAAAAATGCTATTTTAGCACTCTGTAAAAATTAAAACGGATAAGAAACTAAACTTAAAGTCTATGAAGATCAGGTTAATGAAAAAGCTTCTGTTGTTGTCGATGGTATCACTTTTCATCGGTTTCCAGGCAAATGGACAAACCCTGAAAGATGCCATAGATGCATATAATACCGGGCTTGACCTGGTTGAAAGCGACATCAGGGCAGCGATCGAAAGCTTCAAGAAAAGCCATGAAATTGCCAGCCAACTCGGAGCAGAAGGTGAGGAGGTCAAAGAACAGGCTGAAATCCAGATACCGGGTCTGTACTTCGACCTTGGGATGGAATATTACCGTGAAAGGAACATCCCTGAGGCCATTTCGGGGTTTGAAAACGCGATAGAAGTTGCAGAGGAATATAATGATGCCGGCACGGTAAGGCGGTCAGAGAACGTCCTTCACCAGCTTTACGCCATCCAGGCCAACACACTGTTCAGGCAGGAAAACAATGAGGAGGCTCTCAGACTGTTTGACAAGGCCCTGGCCATAAACCCGCAGCATGCAAGGTCATACCTGGGCAAAGGGCTTGTATACAGGAGACTCGAAGATGCTGACAATTTCCGCGAAAATATGGACATGGCCATCGAGACTGCCCTTATGGCAAACGATGAGCAGATTATGCAGACCGCAGAGTCTACCGCACGTGATTTTTTCCTGGTTCGTGCTGTCAGGGCCAAAGGTGAAGCCAACTACGACCGGGCCGTGGACCTGCTCACCACATCTCTTGCATATGACCAGGAGTTCGCAGAAACCCACTTCCTGATGGCTACAATCTATAACGAGCAGAGAAGGTTCCAGGATGCTGTCAACAGCGCCGAAAGGGCAATTGACCTCTCAAACGGTACCAGGGAAGAAACTGCAAAGATCTATTTCGAGCTGGGCAAGGCATATGAAGGGCTTGGTGACACCTCACAGGCCTGCGAAGCATACAGCAATGCGGCCTTCGGTAATTACGAGGCATCGGCAAAATACCAGATGGAGCATGTGCTTAATTGCCCGTAACTGATAGTAATGATTGAATTTCAGGAAGGCTTCTCCATGACGGGGGAGCCTTTCTAATTTACCAATGACTGTCTTGCATGCAAAGCTGCTTAATGACAGAACCCCGGCAGAATATGTTTTTTTATGACCCGAGCACAGCAGCAAACTCCTCCAGCTTCGAAAAATCTTTTTCAACTGAATTCCCTACCACGGCAATATCGGCCCCCGCATCATACACCTGCCTGAGATCATCTGCATTTCTTATCCCTCCCCCGACTACAAGCGGAACACCTATATTATTTTTTACAGCCTGAATTGTGGCGGGGGGGACAATCCCGGCGGCGCCGCTGCCGCCTTCAATGTAAATAAGCTTTAGTCCGAGCAACTCCCCCGCAATAGCAGTTGAAACCGCGATATCTGGTTTATTTCGCGGGATGGGGGTAGTATTGCTCATGTAGCCGGCCGAACTGGAAGATCCGTTTTCAATAAGCATGTAACCGGTGGGTATGACCTCAAGTTTGCTATCCCTTATAAACCGCGAAGAAGATACATGGTGCCCTATCAGGAACTCGGGGTTTCTGCCCGAAATCAGCGAGAGCAGCAGCAAGCCGTCGGCTTTGCTGCTGAGCTGGCCGGGATTGCCGGGGAAGAGCAAAACGGGTATGGACGACATCTTCCTGATAGCCTCCACCACGGGATCAACCGGATTGCTCACAAGACTCCCCCCCACGAGTATAAGTGAAACCCCTGACACCGATGCCACCTGCATAAGCACCCTGAGATTGTCAACCGCGGTTTCATCCGGATCGACCAGCAGGGCAAGGATCTTTTTCTTCCCCGAAAGGGAAATAATCGACTGGTATATCATTGTTTATTCACTTACAGCACCAAACAATTGAATAGTTACGGTATTTGAAATAGTGCAGGACAAAATCCTCCCTTATAGCATCGGTATGCACCTTGCCCGTAATGGTGCCCGACTTTTCGGGAGCAAACGGGTCAATGAGAATATCCTCCCTGAAATTGATATTCTGCTTGTCACAAATTTTGTACAGGGTCTCTTTTGCACACCAGTATATATATACATGGTACCTTCTGAACCGGCGGTTTATTGCTTCTTCTTCGGCAGGCGTCAGGAATTTCCCGGCAAGGGAGGCAATTTTGCCCGACAGGTATTCAAGGTCAAGCCCGACTCTTCGTGTTCTGCTCAGTATGATTGAAGTAAGCCGGTGCGAATGTGAAATGCTTATGTGGAATCCGGGTTCGGTAAGGAAAGGCTTCCGGTTGCCATTGTAATATATCCTGATCCCCGGCCCCACCATCTCAGCTAACAACACCCTCACGCTCAGCCACTCCAGTTTCCTGTTGTAGCTTTTGAAACTG
>SLRB01000052.1 GCA_007131165.1 Bacteroidales bacterium
ATAATAGATAAAATAGTATTTTTGTAGTATATAACTACCTGTTTATAACCAAACAATTATCGCCATTGACTAATAACCAGGATAAAGTCCGGATATTTGGCCAACAGCAAATAAAAACTACCACTACTTTAATTACAAGTCCCAAAATGAATAAACAGGCTACCTATAAAGAAAAGGAATCGGTCGTCATAAAATTTGTGGGCGACTCGGGCGACGGGATGCAGCTTGCAGGAACCCTTTTTTCAGATACAGCTGCAGTATTTGGAAACGATCTTTTCACCTTCCCCGACTACCCGGCTGAGATAAGGGCCCCGCACAACACACTTGCCGGTGTGTCGGGCTTTCAGGTCCAGATAGGAAGTGAGAAGATATTCTCGCCCGGTGATATGTGCGACATTTTGGTTGCAATGAACCCGGCATCACTCAAAACCAATCTTAAGTGGGTAAGGCCGGGCGGCATAATTATTGTCGATGCTGACGCATTCAATGAAAAGGCGCTGGAAAAGTCAGGATACGATTCCAATCCTCTGAATGACGGAAGCCTTGATGTATACAGGCTGATAAAGACTCCTGTAACAAGCCTGACACGAAAAAGCCTGGCAGACAAACAGGTAAGCGCGAGAATGGCTGAAAGAAGCAGGAACATGATGGCACTGGGTATCGTCTCATACCTGCTGAACCAGGACCTGGAGACAACCGTCAAGTTCCTGCACGGCAAATTTGGTTCCAAACCACAAGTATTTGAGACCAACAAGATCGCATTAACCACCGGCTATAACTTTGCTGAAACCATTGAGGCCGTAGGTTCCACTTACAAAGTACCAAGGGCTGCCCTTAAAAAGGGGAGATACCGCAATATCTCCGGAAACGTTGCAACAGCCTGGGGGTTCCTGGCAGCCTCCGAAAGGTCGGGCAGGCCTCTTTTCCTTGGCTCTTATCCCATTACTCCTGCTACGGAGATACTGATAGAACTGGCACAACAAAAGAACCTGGGAGTAAAAGTATTCCAGGCAGAGGATGAAATAGCCGGGATCTGCTCGGCTATCGGGGCAAGCTTCACAGGTTCACTGGCAATTACCACAACTTCAGGGCCCGGATTATCGCTGAAGTCCGAAGCAATCGGACTGGCAGTAATTACCGAACTCCCGATCGTGATCGTCAATGTTCAAAGAGCAGGTCCATCCACAGGCATGCCGACCAAATCGGAACAGTCCGATCTTCTCCAGGCATTGTACGGACGAAACGGTGAGTGCCCTACTGTAGTTATGTCAGCATCAACACCGGCAAACTGCTTCTATTTCGCATACGAAGCCGCAAAGATCAGCATGGAGCATATGACGCCCGTCATTTTGCTCACAGACGGCTATCTCGGGAACGGTTCCGAGCTCTTCAGGATACCGAAAGTATCCGACCTGCCGGATATAAACCCACCACTTGCCAAAGCAAATGATGAAACATACAAACCCTACAGGCGGGATCCCGAAACACTTGCCAGGCAGTGGGCCGTGCCTGGTACTGAGGGACTGAGGCACAGGATCGGGGGGCTGGAGAAAACTGATGTTTACGGTGCAGTGTCGACCGACCCGCAAAATCACCAGATGATGGTTAAGATCAGAGAAGAAAAAGTGAAGAAGATAGCCGAAAAACTGCCCCGGCAAAAGATTACGGGCGATAGCAGCGGCGACCTGCTCGTTGTCAGCTGGGGAGGTACCGAAGGCTCAATACGTACTCCCATCAGAGAGCTACAAAAAGAAGGCAAAAATATCGGCCATGCCCATTTCAACCATATCATGCCCCTTCCACTGAATACGAGGGAGGTCCTTGAAAGCTACAAAAGAGTTATAGTATGCGAGCTGAATAACGGACAGTTCGTAAGGTACCTGCGCTCTGAATTTCCCGGTATCTCTTTTATGCAGTACAACAAAATACAGGGGCTGCCCTTCTTTACCGGTGAACTTATAGAACTGTTTAATAAACTGCTTTTAACAAAATAGACATGATAAGCAACCGTATATTGCAATCACAGCAGAAGCTGACAAAAGAGGATTTTGTAAGCGACCAGATGGTCAAATGGTGCCCCGGGTGTGGTGCTCACGCGATACTTAAGGCCATTGAGAATGTTTTTCCCGAAATAGGCTACAAAAAGGAGAACTTTATGTTCGTGTCCGGTATCGGATGTTCCTCCCGTTTCCCTTATTATGTAAATACTTACGGCATCCATGGGATCCATGGAAGAGCCGCCGCTATCGCAACCGGTGTAAAGCTTGCCAATCCCGGGTTAAGTGTATGGATAGCCACAGGCGACGGCGACTCTATGGCCATTGGCGGCAATCATTTTATCCACATTATAAGGAGAAACCTGGACGTCAACATACTTCTCTTCAACAACCAGATTTATGGTCTTACCAAGGGACAATACTCCCCTACCACACCTATTGGGAGCGTTACACGATCCTCCCCTCATGGTACAATAGAGCATCCCTTCGTAACTGCAGGACTGGTCATGGGCGCCCAGGGGACCTTCTTTGCACGGGTACCCGACAACAACATAAAGATGATGACCGAAGTGATGTTCGAAGCTGCAAGGCATGACGGGACAGCAGTTATCGAGATACTGCAAAACTGCATAATTTTTGCCGACGGGACCCATTCGCAGGTTACCGACAAAGATACAAGAG
>SLRB01000199.1 GCA_007131165.1 Bacteroidales bacterium
AACAGGATAAAGAATTCCGCGATAAGCGTAACCTGAACTACCAAACAGAATGGGCACCATTTCCTGAGCCTGAATCCCTGGTAATAGATCGAGTAAACCGGGAATACTATTGAAACAGTACTAACCAGTGCAAGAAGCCATAGCTGGTTTAAAGCAGCCCCGCCCAGGATATAGAGAAGGGTAGAGGTGAAATAGATTATTCCCACATCAGCCAGGTTGATATTGCCAAATATCCTTGATGCTTCAGAGGAAAGCACCGAGTCGCAGTCCACCCCTGAGCTGAACCCGCAGATTCTATCGGATAGCCTTGTGTGAACGGTTGAAAGATAACGTGGGTGGGATAAAAGGAAATCTGATACTGAACCCCTGGTTACTTTTGCCTTATGAGTCAATAAGGCTTTTTGCAGGACAAATATGGTATTATCTTCTGCCATCGACCAATGGTTTTTTTACTCATCTATTATGGAGTATTTTCAGGCCAAATGATAATAGCACAAGTAAATTTAAAAATGATTTTAATAAAAACCAATAAGTCAGGTATATGCAAAATCACCTGTTTGGAGTGAAACGGGATATTTTGGAGTGAATGAAGTTTTTAAGGAGTAAAAGGTACTTTTTTGGGAGTGAATATTTTTCACTTTTTTCAAGAAATATCTTCAGGCATTTACGCGCATCATCTCTTTTGCTATATGAAACAGGCACCTTTCTTCCCCCTTTAAGGGTGTAATGATCTTTTCCTATAACATCAAGATAATTAAAATTAACAATATATGATCGGTGGGACCGGAAGGGCATCCCATCTCTTCTGCTTCTCGCATGCATTGAGCTTAACCTCCTGCATACCCGATACAAGCTGAACCATATCGCTGTTGCCGATCCCGGAATCTAGTATTGATTGGGTGATAAAGGAGAAAATAAGGCTAATTTATTGAGGGGCTTATATTCTTAAAATACCTTCAATTTCGGAAATAAACAACTTCATGCAAGTTCTACAATGCTAATGAGTGTGTCTGTGTCATTCTCTCTGATGTGATTTCATTCCTTACATTAATCGCCTGTTCAGCATCTCCTTTTTCAGATCCTTGATGTATTCATAATATCCGGTACCATTGGTTCCGTAAATTTAACTCAATGGATGATATTAATCTGATTTGCTGGTTTTCAATGTTGCCGGTTTCAATAATCTCCCCTTTCTCCAGTACAATGATCTGGTCGGCCTTTTTTACCGTGCTCAGCCGGTGGGCCACTATCACAACGAGATATTTACTTTCTTAAGCTGAGTGTTTCTAATCTAATGATCATAATGAAATCTACAGCTATAAATCAAAATCTCATTATCATGATATTGATAAACCAATCTATGTTCTAAATCTATCCGTCTAGACCAATATCCTGCCAAGTCATATTTTAAGGGTTCTGGCTTTCCTAACCCTTCAAAGGGCGTTCTTTGGATATCTTTTATCAGAGAATTAATTCTTCGAAGTCTCTTTTTATCTTCTTTCTGCCATGAAATGTAATCCTCCCAGGCATTTTTTGAAAACGTAATTTTCATTTGTCCTCAATCAAGTCACGTGTTACTTTTCCCCCACTTTTCATTTGCCGGATAGATTCATAAAGCCTGTCAGCATTAGATTTTGATCTTAACAAATGAACTGTTTCCATTATCGAATTATACTCGTCTAAAGATATCATAACTGCCCCTTTTCCGGACTTCCTTTTTATAATCAAGGTTTCATTATTATCCTCAACATTGTCCAGGTACATTTTGAGTTTTGTCCGGAATTCAGAAAAATTTGCAGCAATCATATTGTACTATTTTAAGTAGTTAATATGGTACAAAAATACGTACTTATTTTGTTATAATCAATAGTTACCAAAGGATATTTAGATTAGATAGGTTTAAGATCGGCCTCCCATGTGAGCCGGTAACCCCTGGTCCGAAATCCTGTGCTCTCGGTCGCATCGCTGATGCCAAGCATCGACACCCCGCTTTTGGTTATATATGAGCGGCTCCTTAAAAACTGCAGGCTGTAGCTCTTGCCATAGTATTTGGCAATCATCCTCAGGCACGTTGGCCCGCAGTCCATCGAATCGAGCTGCTTGTATACGGGGAAAGGGGGGCATAGGCGTGGGGTTAAAGAGGCTATTCAAAAATCACCTGATAGTTAATTCTTCAATTTAACAAGCATCAGCACCGGGTTATCGTTTTCATCAAGGCTTGCCGCCAACTCTTCAAGTTTCATTTTCTTCTCTGGGTATTTTGGGGTGGAATTTCTGAAGGCTTCACTTTCAACATGGGCTTTGAGCCTGTAGGCATAGACCCACCCTATTAAGTAATTATCATTATTGTCATTGTAGAAAAAGGAGGGCGAAAAATTTGGTCCTCCGTCAAGATTATTAATTATTCCCGGGTAGTTAAAGGGAGAGATTTCTGATTTGCCAAACAGTGATAAATTTCCGTTTTCAATATTTACAGATGCTTCATGAAATAAATGGTCATAGTGATACCTTAAAAAGAGATATTTTTGGGATCCGATTATGTTGTAAATCCTGAAATACTTTAAAAAATCTTCTAAAGGATAATCCTCAGTGGGTTCCCTGAAATCACCTTGTTCAATGAATATCAATGGATAATGATCATCTTCGTGTATGACGAAAATCGTATCGTTGTAATT
>SLRB01000131.1 GCA_007131165.1 Bacteroidales bacterium
CTATCTCAACCAGCCTGTCATGGTCAAAGCCGGTTCCGGGCGACATGCTGAAATCTTCACTGCGGGAGTACCTGTAGTTATTCCAGTCCTCCTTCATGAACTGGTTAATCCTTACGATGTTCCCCTCTTTCGATTCTTTCAGTTTTTCTTCAAGTATCGTGTTGAATTCACTCTCAGCCTGTTTTATCTCTTCAGATGTGAAGATACCTTCATCAATAAGCTTTTCACTGTAAATATCCCTTGCATTTGGGTGTTTACTGATCTGTTTATAAAGAAGCGGTTGTGTAAACCGCGGTTCGTCACCTTCGTTGTGCCCGAACCGCCGGTAGCCAAGGATATCGATAAATACATCGGAGTGGAATCTCTGGCGGTATTCCATTGCAAGCCTGATTGTATAGATAAGCGCTTCAACATCATCGCCGTTTACGTGAAACACAGGAGACTTGGTTACTTTGGCCACATCGGTGCAGTAGGTACTTGAGCGGGCATCAAGATAATTGGTAGTAAAACCGACCTGGTTGTTAAGTACAAGATGAATGGTCCCTCCTGTTTTGTAGCCGTTGAGCTGCGACATCTGGATAACTTCATAAACAACACCCTGACCTGCAATTGCCGAGTCTCCGTGTATAAGAATAGGTGCAAGTTTTTTGAAATCACCTCCGTAGCTGTGATCTATCTTGGCTCTGGCGATGCCAAGGGCTACCGGGTCGACAGCTTCGAGATGAGAAGGGTTTGGAACAAGGTTAAGTCTTACCTTTTTTCCGCTGTCGGTTTTAACGGTGTTGTTATGTCCGAGATGGTATTTGACATCGCCAAGGGCAATCTCATCATTGTACTGTTTGCCATTAAACTCATCAAAAATATCCTGATAGGATTTCTTCATTATGTTGGCCAGCACATTCAGGCGTCCACGATGCGCCATGCCGATAACATACTCGTTAATACCCAGTGCTGCACCTTTTTCAATAACTGCGTCCAGCGCTGGTATAAGTGTTTCGTTACCCTCGAGCGAGAATCTTTTCTGACCCACGAATTTTCTGTGGATGAACTGTTCGAAACCCACGGCCAGCATCAGGTGGTGATAGATATCTTTTTTCTCGCCGGCACTAAAATCAGGCGTGTTTTTTACCGGCTCCATCTTTTCCGTCAGCCATTTTATTATTTCCGGAACACGTATGAACATATATTCTGCACCAACCGACTGGCAATAGGTCTGCTGAAGGTGTGATACAATATCACTTAGAGTGGAGGGACCAATACCTATCCTTGTGCCGGCCTGAAAAACTGTGTTCAGGTCTTCAGTTGAAAGGCCGAAGTTCTCAATATCAAGTGAAGGGGTATACTTTCTCCTTGTTCGTACCGGGTTCGTTTTGGTAAAAAGGTGTCCGCGAAGCCGGTATCCGTCAATCAGTGAAATGACCCTGAACTCCTTATCAAAGGTTTCGTCACAGGGAACGGAAGGCGAGCCTCTGCGGCCGGCAAACTCAAACCCTTCAAAAAAACTTCTCCAGCTTGCATCAACAAGTGAGGGGTCTTTACGGTACTCGGCGTATAGTGATTCTATATAAGTGCTGTCTGCACTGCCAAGATAGGAATGTTTATCCATTTTGCAATATAGCTTAACTTAAAATATTGTCATTAACCTGTATATCCAAAAATCTTGTTCTTCTTGATATATTCTGCGGCAAACTCCGGCACCAGTTCCTCCCATCCGTTGACATCATCCTGTATCATTTCCAGTATTTTTGAGGAATCAATCTGGAGCCATTTCATTTCTGCAGATTTTACATCAATTATTTTTTTGTTTTCACAGAGGTAATTATAGAGATGTTTCAGATCTGAAGACAGCTCTATATCCTTTGAAGTAAACAGTTTTCCGGTTGTTTTGTTGAGAGACGGGTATACATAGAGTTTCATGTTACCTGTAAACAGCTTTCCAAAAGCCTCAAGAATCCCTCCCCTGAGATTAGTGTAGAATTTTTTGTCCCAAACATTGATGAACGTTGGTATACCTATAACAACCCTCAGCTTGCCCAGCCTGAAATTTGAAAAATATGAGACAAGTTTGTAATATTCCCTGAAGTTGGATATCATCACATTCTGCCCTAATCCGTTAAGGAGGTTGACTCTTTCGAGGAAGTCGGTTTCGTCAAAATAACCCTCGTGCATAAGATTGTTAAGTGTTATCTCACAAAGCGCCAGAGTATTCTCTTTTTTGTAATCTTCATCTCTGCGAAATATTTCATAACACTTTTGGAGCATGTCATAACCCAGGTTGGTAATTGGCCTGAAATTTCCGCGAAAAGCAAGCAGGTTTTTCCTGTAAAGCATGTCGGCCGGTTGCTGGACATTGCCGTTGCTGTCGAAAATAGTTGCGCTGGTCATCCGGTTTTTTACCAGCTGTACACCCAGCAGCCTGTTATCGACATAGTCAAGGTCGCTGCCGCTCATCCTCACCATATTGATCTCTACCCTGTCAGTGTCCAGGTTGTCCATCAGTGATTGAAGAAAAACATTTGGCCTGCCGGCAAAATGATAGCAGGCATATACAAGGTTGACACCAAGCGCTCCCAGGGTATATTGCTGGAGGAGTGTGTCATTTTCCAGGAGGCTGACATGTATCACGACCTGGTTGGGATCTGTATCCGGATGAAGCTGGAATTTAACACCGAGCCACCCGTGTGCATCGTTATCCTTTGCATAGTTAAGGGTCACTACAGTATCTGCAAATACAAAAAAGCGGGTACCCGCTTTAGCTGATGGCCGGAGTGTGGTTACCAGATCTTTATACTCTATTTCGAGCATTTTGCCCAGCCTGTTCTCAGAAACATAACGGCCACCCATACCATAATTGTAGAGGTAGTCGCTAAAGGTCTTGTCGTATGCCGAAATTGATTTTGCTACAGTACCGGAGGCTCCTCCTGCCTGGAAAAACGCACGGGCAACCTCCTGTCCGCCACCAATCTCTGCAAGCGTACCGTAAATTGATGCATCAAGGTTAAGACTTAGTGCCTTGTTTTTTATACTTAATATCTCTCTTTCCATTGGAAGCCTGTCCTGCACACAAAGTTAGTTAAACAATTTCAAGCTGCATTCTACATCAGGCAATTAAATTCTCTGATAGTAAACCAGCAAAATAAAAGTACGGTTTATTACTTTTGCAATCCGGGAAATCCAGCTGCCGGTGCGAAGCAATTATTCCGGCACTGAATGCTTGAATTGACTGAACGATATATTTCACTGAAAAGTAATTTGATTAACCCGGTTTATACATATAAAAATAAATATGAGTTTGAAAATAGACAGGTTCAGGGCTATGCCTTTTTCTCCTGCGAAATGGCCATTTTTTTACGGCTGGGTTATCATTTTTGCCGGTATAGCCGGGATTATAATGAGTATCCCGGGGCAGACCATAGGTGTTTCTGTATTTACCGACCACCTTATCGGGGCGCTGGACATAAGCAGGGTAAACCTGAGTACGGCATACATGGCAGGTACGATAATCAGCGGGTTTTGTATTCCCTGGGCGGGGAGGATTTATGACAGGTACGGTGTAAGACCTGTGGCCATGACCACCGGATTTCTGCTGGGGCTGACACTACTTTATCTTTCAAATATAGCAGGTGTTGCCGGTTTTTTTTCAGGTATCTTTTCATCTATCCGCCCTCCGGTACTGGTTTTTATACTCATGACTTCAGGGTTTTTCCTGTTAAGGTTTTTAGGACAGGGAGTTTTGACAATGGTTTCAAGGAATATGGTGATGAAGTGGTTTGAAAAAAGGCGCGGATTTGCCAATGCCATACTTGGCATAACCGTATCATTCGGTTTCTCTTATTCACCCCAGGCTATGGATATGCTTATTCAAAACTATTCATGGCAGCAGGCCTGGGAGATTACCGGGATTGTTGCGTGTGTGGGTTTTGTTGTTTTTGCATTTGTTTTTTTTCGTGATAACCCGGTGAAATACGGTCTGGTTCCTGACGGGAAGATAATTGTCAGGAAAAAGGAAGATCCCGGTCTTAACCCGTTAAGGGATTATACCCTGAAGGAGGCCAAAGCCACATATTCATTCTGGATATTCAACCTTTCTCTGGCTCTCCAGGCATTGTATGTAACAGCATTTACTTTTCATGTGGTATCGATATTCGCTGTGAACGGTTATGATCATAGAGCAGCTATCACAATATTCCTGCCTGCCTCCGTTGTTGCGGTGTCGTTTCATTTTTTCGGCAGCTGGCTTAGTGATTACCTGAAGCTGAAGTATTTTCTGTTGTTCCAGGTTACAGGGATGCTGATCAGCATGGTTGCTCTTATGTTGCTGGACGTTTCGCCCCTTTTCCGGTGGGTAATGATATTCGGCAACGGAATTATGAACGGCATGTTCGGTGTATTATCGGCAGTAACATGGCCAAGGCTTTTCGGGGTAAGGCATCTGGGTGCGATTTCGGGATATGCCATGAGTTATACGGTAATAGGAAGTGCGATCGGGCCCTTTATTTTCAGCCTTTCATACAGGGTAACCGGACAGTATGATATTGCCACGGCGCTTTGTATTATTGTAGCCCTTGTGCTTTTTTTCCTTGGCTTCAGGGCCGAAGATGTAAACCGTGAAACTTCATCCTCTGAATGATTGGAAAACCAGAGGGATGATCCGCAGTCAAACAAAACGATGATCTGCAGTCAAACAAAATTTTGATCAGCAAACTTTAAAAGGCCCTGACTGCAATAAAACTGAATTGCAATCTGTCTGCCCCTTGAAAATTGATTTTTTATCTGTTATTATTGTATAATGATAAAAGTTCCTGATACAATAATGTAATTTTAAGATGCCATAACCCCAAAAACCTGTAAACGTTATGATTAAGATCAGTATCCTGTTGATTGTATTGCTGGCAGCTTTCATCAGTCCAGCTGATTCCCAGTCCCGGCCATCCCTTTATCCCGGTGCAGTGAGTGCAGTACAAGGAGAAGAGACCGGCTATATTAAAGGCGAGCAGTATTCTGTTAGCGTTTATTATACCAGCGACAGTTATTCGAGCGTTAGGGCGTTTTACGTAGATGAAAACGGAGAACCCCGAAGGGAGGAGAATGAGGGAGATCGTGGGAAAGGGGCATTTTTTTCATATTACCGGCGCATGCCCGATGATATCGGTGTCAGTATTTCCGAAAGGCAGGGAAGGTCAAGGGTGCCTGCGCGTATTTTTAATAATCTGAACGGACTTGCAATTCAGGGAGTGATACCAGAGTCGCGTGTTAATGAGATAGAAGAGAAATACAGTTATCTTGAGCGCTGCTATTTCAGAAGAAAGAAGGATGAAACCGGAGGACATGAACCGGCCGATGAGATAATCTTCAAAAAGTATCAGGAGAAACTGGAAATTGGAATGATACAGCCTGCAAGCACCGACGAGATTGTGGAGAAGGCACAGGAACTTTTCAACCAGGGCCGTATGCAGGAGGGTATGGAACTTATGAAAAAGCTGCAGGAGGATCAGCTTGCCGGTGCAAAGCTTGCCACCAGTCCCCGTGCAGTCGAAATGTGGCTGGAATGCCTTGAGGAGCTTGCTGCCAATGCCTATGATGTTGCTATAACCATTATTTTATAACCGGGTTTAAAAAAAATTCTTATGTCTCCATCAGAAAGGGGATGAGCAACAATTACCGGTAAATTGTGCCCTGGCATGCAGTAGTGTGGTAACGGCCATTAGTTTGTTTTTTATTGAAGGTGAGATTTTTATATGAATTGATGTGGTACGCATGATCTTTCAGTTCGGTTTTATACCCGTTTTTTTTCTGGCACTCCTGACTGCAGGTTGTACCCAGGGTCCTTCCCGAAAAGAGGTATCAGCAAACCTTCAGAAAAAACTTGATTTATTGCAGAATGAGACACCTGTTATAGAGGGCAGCCTTGTTTATAACCCCACCCTGGTATCTATGCTCTACCAGAAGGGCGAAAGTTACCTGTCACCCCGTTGGGACAGCCATGAGAATATAGAGCAGATGATAACTGCAATCCGTAATTCAAAAAGTGACGGGCTAAACCCTGAAGATTACCATCTTTCTGCAATTGAAGAGCTTGCCGGTAAAATAGTATACAGTAATGCAGTATCTGCGCCGGATGTTGCCAGGCTTGAGATATTGCTTACAGATGCATTGTTGCTATTGTCATCCCATCTTTCGGGAGGGAAGGTCAATTCAGAATCTATTGATCCTCAATGGAAGGCTGCCAGGAGAACTCTCAGGGCAGACCTTGAGGAATTTGTTGACAGTATCCTGAGCAACGAAAGGATAGCCGAAAGCCTGACCTACCTTACCCCCCGGCACAATGAATACCACAACCTGAGGAAGGCACTTGAAAAATACAGGCTTATTGAAGATAACGGTGGCTGGGAGTTATTTTTTACAGGAATGGCCAAAATTGAAGAGGGCATGGTTCATCCCGATATCGCCAGACTGAGAAGAAGACTTGCTGTAACGCAGGGGCCTGTTGATCCTGATACACCCGACAGCAATCTTTTTGACAAGACCCTGTACAATCATGTTGTCCTTTTCCAGAGGCGGAACGGACTTACACCCGATGGTATTGTTGGCAGGGCAACAATCGAAGCCTTAAATATTACAGTTCAGGAGAGGATAGCTTCAATTGAGGCAAACCTTGAAAGGTGGAGATGGTTGAGTGAGGACCTTGGGAGGCGATATATCAGGGTGAATATAGCAAATTATGATCTGCATGTAATTGAAGAGGGTAGAGTTGTGTTTTCTTCAGAGGCAATAGTGGGGCGACCCTACCGCAGAACACCGGTATTCAGTTCTCTTATGACATATATGGTATTTAACCCTGACTGGATAATACCTCCCGGTATTCTGCACAATGACGTCATTCCGGCGGTTATTCGTAATCCAGGCTACCTGGCCGAAAACAACATGTCGGTTCTGCGGGGCGACGGAACTGAAGTAGATCCGGTGTCTATTGACTGGAAAAGCTTTTCAGCTTCTTCAGGATTTCCGTATCGTATAAGACAGGCACCGGGACGAACCAACGCGCTTGGCCGGGTTAAATTCATGTTTCCCAACCAGTATAATGTTTATATACACGATACCCCGGCCCGGAATCTCTTCGTTCATACCGACAGGTCCTTCAGTTCCGGATGTATACGGATAGACAGGCCGCTGGAGCTGGCTGAATACCTGCTGAAAGATAATCCCGCCTGGAATTCTTCACGTGTAAAGGAGGTTTTAGAAAAGGGCGCTGAGCTGAGGGTAAATATTCCTGATCCAATCAGGGTGCATATTCTTTATCTGACCGCATGGGCTGCTGATGATGGTACGGTCTATTTCAGGAATGATGTATATGACAGGGACCGTCTGCTGATATCTTCGCTGCGGGAGACGCCACCTGGCGCCAGCCTGTAAAAAGGCAGCCTTTTGAATAATAATGTCTGCTCAAGGAAGGATTCATGAAGTTTTTCTGCGAAATATGACATTTCATTCATCGCGATGGCTGGTTCAAACAATTCAGATCTGCTTATATACTCTTTGTCAGGATAATGAATATACAGACACGATTGGCCCGACAGCATCCTGATAATCCTCTGGTGTCCTTCGACAGGTATCGCAGGACAGCCGAAGCTTCTTCCAAGCCTTCCGTATCTTCTGATGTATTCATTACTTACATAATCTGCGCTGTGCATTACTATGGTTCTGAAACGTGCATTATCATTGATTCCATGCTCAACACCATCAAGGTACAAGGATTTACCGTGCCGGCCATAATATATATCTCCCGTAACATAGAAGCCAAGACTGCTTTTGTGCGATGACGGAATATTTGAAAAATGTCTGGCAAATTCCTCCCCGCTGTTTCGACCGTGAGATACAAGGCAGGTGTGAACTATTTTCATTTCCGGCATATGTATGATCCACATCCGTTTGCCATTTGACGAAAGAGAAAAATCTATTATAGTAAGCAGTTCATTATTTATCTTCCCGGAAGCTTTAAGGTTGAAGTATCCTGTAACTGCCCTGGAAAAGGCATCATAGCCGGGAAGTCCTGCAGATCCCTGAAGGTGATCGTAGAGGGAGGCAAGATACTCTTCCAGCATTCCAATGCTCCCTTTTTCTGGTGTCATTTGATGCTTATGGTCGTTTAAAGAGGTAAAACTTACCGGCAGGATAAGCAATGCAACTGCAAGGAGGGTGGTATATTTTCCGGGCATGTGGAACAGATATCAATTATTATGGATGCAATATTAAGAAAAAGTGATCGATTTTTCGTTCATTTCAAAATACCCTCGTCCTTAAAGTGCGGCAATGTCCCGGCGGGGCATTGCCTGAGTGGCATATGCACAAAGAACAGCCGAGTTTAATTTTTACAAATTTTTATCTCTATATGGAAATACCTGTTAACTTGCATTTTATTTGATTTGCAAGAAAAAAGAACTTGTCTTTATATACGTACAAATCAGAACAGTGTTTCACTATAAATTTTATTGAAATGGCAAAGGAAATAGAATGCGGTCCGTCAAATGCAGTTTACGGACTTGGATTAATTGGTGCTGCTGTCTTTTATATAGCCCAGGCAACTTCATTCTGGGCTGGAGTGCTGGGTTTTCTCAAGGCACTTGTCTGGCCGGCCTTCCTGGTATATGAGGTGCTCAGTTACATGGCAGGTGCCTGAATATACCAGGTATCAGCCTCCCCGGGTGAGGTTAACCTGACAGTATTGTCCGGTCCGCCTACAGTTTCCAGTAATCAGTTGAAACGGTATGCTGCCCTTTCCATCTCGCCCAGGTTCCTGAACCTTACCGGGGGATTAAGGTGTTGTTCAAGGAATTTATAGATGTTATACCTTATTTCACGTCCCCGGGCGTGGTCCATCCTGTCGAATGAGTGCCCACCCGGTATATCCTCAAACACCCGGTATTCGAACGACTTGCCTTCAGCTTTGAGGGCATTGATCAGGTTCTGGACCTCGAGTACATGCACATCTTCGTCGTTGGTGTTTGTGTGAATAAGAAGAGGTGTTGCCAGCTTGTGTGCATGATATACAGGTGAACGCCGGCGGTATTCATCAATATTTTCATGAACCATTGCCCCGATATGATAACCGGCCGAAAAGAAATCTTCGTATGCAGGCCTTTTGTAACCCATACGGGCCACCAGGTCGCTCACAGGCACTCCGGCAAATGCGCAGGCATATTCATCAGGATGCTCGAATATATTCATCAGCGCTATCATCCCGCCATGGCTCCAGCCCACTATGCCTACCCGGGTTTCATCGACTATGCTGTAATTTTCGATCATGTATTCCCTGCTGATGTTCACATCGGCATTTTCCAGTCCCCCGTAATCGATCAGCTCATAGGTCAGCCTTCCGTAACCTGTGCTGCCCCTGTATTCGGGAGCCACCACAATATACTGCTGGGCCATCATCTCACGTATTATGTGCGTGTAGTAGGTATTGAAATCGCCGTGAACCCCACCATGTGGCAACACAATCAGTGGATATTTGTTCGACGGATCTATGCCTTTTGGTATGAATACGTAAGACCAGAATTTGATAGGGTTTGTACCTGCAAGGGTTGTTGACCTGTCTGCATGTGCCGGTGGCGCTCCAGCGAGGAAAACCTTGTCGACATGGGCAACATCTCCAACTCTCTTGAACCACAGCACATCGTCTATCTTCTTCTCAAGTACATCGAGCCTGTGCCTCAGGTTATAGAAATGTCCGTCAACTCCCTGCATTATCTCATCTTTTAAATTTTCCTGGGCAATCAGAGCAGTGGCCATAAGCATGATAAGCATGCCTGTTATTATTCTTTTAGATCCGGTGAAAGATTCCATGATATTTTAAAGTTTGGTTTGACTATCTTAAATTGGGTATTCTCTTGTTGTACAGGGGGGGCGGCCCGCCAAACTGCTGGCCGCGGTTCTGTCAGAGGCCATGATCGCCAGGTGGAAAATCCCCTTCACTATAAAGTTCCTCCATAACAGTAATTTTTCGGGGGTCGTCCAGCAGCGACACATCAGAAAACATCATTATTCCCGATGCAGGCGGCCTCGACCCCTCAATCATTACCTGCCTGAACTCCTCAGGGGTAATTACGCCCGGGTTGTTATGGGCCTGAACTATTGGCCAGATAAGCGGGGAACCCTTTTCAGCAGCGCCGGTCGTGCTCCCCAGCCATTGAACATACTCGCCTACCCATTCGGCCGGCCTTTCCTTCATCATATGGAACAGCATTGGAGAAAGGACATCAACCCGCTGTGCCAGTGAGCGCACATCAATACCAAGTATGCGGTAGAGAGCCGAGTTGTGGTCTGCCGGATACCATGAACAGTAAAAGACTCCAAGCAGTGTACCCGGACTGAGTTCCTTCACGATATCGCCCATATCATCAACCCATTGATTAATAATTGAGTTTCTCCACCTCCTCCATTCGGTTTCGGCATTGGTCAGGATCCATTCTGCTTTTTCGGGGATATCTTCGAGAGTGAGTTTTAATCCCGAGCTTTCCTGGAACTGTTCAGTGCAGTTATCGCAAAAGCAGGTTTCAGGCAGAATCGGGTCAGGAGTCTCAAACTGTGCATGCCAGTGGAGGTAATCGAGAAAGA
>SLRB01000102.1 GCA_007131165.1 Bacteroidales bacterium
ATATACCTAAAAAGCAAGTCCTATCCCTACACTGAACCCCGAATTTGACAAGTTGCCCTTTATGTTCTTGTTCCAGCTTTCCTCAAGCGCAAATGCATCAAAAGGCTGTGTATAACTGTCGGAATATGACCATTGGGGAGAAAGTGGAAGGTTACGCCAGAGTGAAAGGAAGTAACCCGCTTTTAGCGAGATGTTTTCGTATATCTCATATGTTATGCCGAGGTGCATATTATAGTTTGTCGAAATAACCGTTCCGGTGTATTCCGGCAGATCGAAATTGCCTGATAAAAATTCAACACCTTCCAGCGGATCCCGGAATACCAGGTTGCCGGCATCGTCGTAAACTGTGAGTATATCCTGCTCTGTTATATCGTCAATATCGATGCCTGATCCCTTAAACGTGGCATCTCCGCTCAACAGTCCGATACCGGCCTGTATGCTGAACATGAGTGACGGCGACAACCTCCAGTCCCCCGACAGGCCGGCAGTCGCTCCCAGCGAGTTGAAAGTTACAGACGAGTTGGTCTCAAGTGTGATATCATTATGAAAAATGTAGTCGAGATAAACCGTAACGCTAACAGAGTCTCCTGCGACCTCATCATACAACATCTGTGTCCACCTGTCGGTCAGTTCGGTGTGCGCTGTCATATTGACCGATTGCATCAGGTTGTCTTCCCATCTCCCGTATAGCAGTCCCCCTTCCAGTTGAAACACGATATTATCATTATCAACAAGAGGATGCCGGAGGGTAAGCCGGAATGAGTTAAGCGACGAACCTGCCGATGCCTTCCAGTCCGTTCTGCCCCTGTCAGGGTTATAGCTTCCCTCATAATCACTATCCTCGTTTTCATCGAGGTCCCTGGACCCTTCAAACCATTGAGCCGGGAATCCGCGGCTTGCATGCAGGTCATAACCCATGTTCCAGAAGCTTACAAAACCGTAGCCAAACTCTGATGCTGCAGCCCCGTTGGAAACGTCTAATCCCCTGACCCTTCCCGATAACTCATCCGATCCTTCCATCCTGAACCATGAAAGTCCGATTCGTGTCCGGTTGTATGTATATCCCAGGTCTATTATAAAGGGCATTTCTGCTGCAGGCTTTAACACTACCGGTCTGATAACATCGCCATAATCCAGGCGGATATCAAACAACATATCATCGGGCAGGTCCTGTTCAGGGGTCCATGACCATTCGTCGAATACAACAATTTCCGAGCCGAGGGCCCTTTCGATGCCGCCCGTGTAAAGACCGGGCAGGTATCTGATGCTCACGTCCACCATGCCGGGCCGGGATACTTCGTTAAGGTTATCCTGAATATATTTCAGATGCGTGGCGTCCTTGTGCATGATCCCGGCATTGATGCCCGGGAATTGGGAATGGGCTGTTGTAAATAATGCGGATAGAAATAAAAATAAAAATAATGCTTTCATATTCTCAGATTTTTTAAATAACAGGACGGTGCACGGGTTGGCCGGCCCTGGGAAATAGCGTATATTTATACACTGTACCGTGTCTTAATTTATTGCAGCGCATGTGATGGACATTGTACATGTTTATATAACAAATATAGTTACTAAAATATTAACAAATCATTCAATCATTTCCCGGCATGAGCATTGAAAAATTAATAATAAATAGGGGCTATCCCTTACTGGTTATGTTGACAGTACTCTTTCTGTCAGCTTTTTCAGTACCTGGCAGTGCATCTGAAAATGTTAGGGCTGCCGGCACCATCTCGGCAGGAGTGGCCAGGGTAAATATCACCCCTGAGGTTCCTGTGGTGATGGCAGGATATGGTTCAAGGACACAGCCCTTCGAAGGGGTTAACGATTCGCTGTATGCCATTGCAACAGTCTTCGACGACGGCACCACCATGGCAGCTATCGTCACGGTTGAGGTCCTTACCTTCACTCACGCGGCATGGGAGGAAATAACAAAAAGGATAGAGGCCGAAACCGGCATACCGCAGGGCCACATACTGCTTGCACCCACGCACACCCACGGAGCACCTTCGACCCGTGTATCAGAAGATTCTGACAGCGATCTGATTGAATACAACAGGATGCTCTTCGACAGGCTGGTGGCTGTAACAGCCGCGGCCGCCGGACGGCTGCAGCCTGCGATGATAGGTTCGGGCAGCGGCATTTGCAAAATGAGCATGAACCGCAGGGCGCTCAATGCGGCGGGCGGCATCAGGATAGGCAGGAATCCCTATGGGCCCTGCGACCAGGAGGTGGGAGTAGTAAGGATAGACAACACCGGAGGCGAGCCCTTTGCGCTGCTGGTCAACTGGCCGACCCACGCCACGGTGATGGGGCCGGGCAATCTTATGGTAACGGGCGACTGGCCCGGCGCCGCGCGACGGTACATTGAAAGGGAGGCCCCGGTTCCCCTCACGGCAACCATCACTGCCGGAGCTTCAGGCGATATCGACCCTATATACCGCGTGCGACCCGACTTCCGCGAAAGCGAAATGGAAGAGATAGGAATAATACTCGGCAGGGAGGTGCTTAGAGTTGCCGGTGATGTCCGGACATATCCGGCCGGGTCGGTAAGCGCTATGCAGAGGGTTATTACCCTTCCGGGGAAGATGACGGCACCTTCGTGGCAGCCTGAAAAGGAGTTTGTGCCCGGCCCTG
>SLRB01000048.1 GCA_007131165.1 Bacteroidales bacterium
GGATTAATTTTATGTAACGAACGTCAAATTTGACAAATTGTTCAAACATCTGTTAAACTAATATTAAAAAAAGCTAAAACAGGCTTAGGGTAAAGGAGATACAAAATGTGTTAACAAGACGCGGACAGGAACTGAAGATTCAGCTTCACACTTCACCGGCATATTTTCTGCCTGAGAGATAGCTTCGCACATATTCGCTTACTCCCTCCTCCAGCGTAGTAAAAGGCTTCCTGTAACCTGCTGCAGCAAGCTTTTCCATTGGGGCACATGTAAAGTACTGGTAATTGTCCCTTATTTCTGCAGGTGTATCGATGAATTCAATTTCTTTCTCCATTCCCATCGCTGCGAATGTACTTTCCGCGAGGTCAAGAAACGTGCGGGCGGTTCCGGTCCCTACATTAAATATTCCGGATCTGCTGCGGTTCTCCACAAGGAAAAGGATCACATCAACAACATCCTTTACATAAATAAAATCGCGCTTCTGTGCTCCATCCCGGTAGCGGCTGTCGTGCGAACGGAACAGCTTCATCTTTGCCGTATTTGAGATCTGGTTGTAAGCATGATAAACAACCGAAGCCATTTTACCCTTATGATATTCGTTGGGCCCGTAAACATTAAAAAACTTCAAACCAGCCCAGAACCAGGGTTTTCTCTGACTGTCAAGTACCCATTTGTCAAAATCATTCTTTGATTCTCCATAGGGATTAAGAGGGTTTAGAAGCGGAGGGAGGCTGTGGTCATCGCTGAAACCATACTCACCGGCGCCGTATGTGGCAGCAGAAGAGGCATATACAAGCGGTATTCCGTAATCGCAGCATATCTCCCACAATTCCATGGAATACCCTGTATTCAGTGTATCAAAAATCTCCCTCCTCCTTTCGGTTGTATCTGTACGTGCTCCCAGATGACATACAAACTGCACCAACAAATGGTTTTTCCTGAGCCACGAAAGAAAATCCCGCCGGTCAATCTTTTCCGTCCAGGCAAGTCCGCGTAAATTGCGCACCTTTTCCTTATTCTCAAATTCATCGGCGAGTATAAGGTCGCGGTATCCCGCCCTGTTAAGTCCTGCAACCAGATTGCTTCCAATAAATCCGGCCGCACCAGTAATTACGATCATGCTGTTTCATTAATATTCCCGGCAAAGTTAACTTTTTCGGCTTCTCCCGGCAAGTAAGGCAAAACTGCAGGTGAGCAATGAAAAATCTTAAAGGCAGTTATTCAGGTTTCTATTTAAATAGTTTTGATTAATTTTGACACCCGGTCAGCGAGGCAATAATCTGATGCATCATAATCAATAAACCTGATACCAATTATGCCGGATACTATGGAAAATAAGAATAACCCTGTCACTGAGCCAACTGACAGTGATCTTATAGAGAACGAAGAGTTCGGTTACTCCAAGATCGAGTTGTTCCATCCTGAAGATACCGTCAAGCTTGCCTACCATTATAAGGAGATCCTCCGCATTCTGGGAGAGGATGTAGACCGGGAAGGGCTTGAGAAGACACCTGTGCGAGTGGGCAAGGCCATACAATTCCTTACTCATGGCTACAACCTGAACCCTATGGATATCCTCAACTCGGCAAAATTCAGGGAAGATTACAAACAGATGGTACTGGTAAAGGACATAGAGCTTTATTCGATGTGCGAGCATCATATGATACCCTTTTACGGTAAGGCCCATGTAAGTTATATTCCCAACAACCATATTACCGGGCTCAGCAAGATAGCAAGGGTTGTCGATGCCTTTTCCAGAAGGTTACAGGTGCAGGAGCGGCTTACTACCCAGATAAGGGACTGCATCCAGGAAGCCCTTGACCCGCTGGGTGTGGGGGTTGTTATTGAAGCACACCACATGTGCATGCAGATGAGAGGAATACAGAAACAAAACTCTGTAACAACGACATCTGCATTTACAGGAGCATTCCTGACACAGTCGCAGACAAGGGAGGAGTTCATTCACCTTATAGGAGCAAAACTCCATTAATAACTATAAAAAACAGTATTAAATGAAGGCTTATGTATTTCCGGGCCAGGGTGCCCAGTATCCCGGCATGGGAAAAGATCTTTATGAGAAATTCCCTCTTGCAAAAGAAATGTTTGACAGTGCCGACAATATTCTCGGCTTTGGTATAACCAGCCTGATGTTCGAAGGGACCGAAGAAGACCTGCGGCAGACGCGTGTAACCCAGCCTGCAATATTTATTCATTCGGTCGTACTCGCATCAGTGCTGGGCGAAAAGTTTCAACCCGGCATGGTTGCCGGTCATTCTCTCGGAGAGTTTTCGGCGCTGGTTGCTGCCGGAGCGCTCTCCTTTGAAGACGGCTTAAGCCTTGTTTACGCCAGGGCAACTGCCATGCAGAAGGCCTGCGATGCCGAGCCTTCGACAATGGCAGCCGTACTGGGACTCGAAGACAGAATAGTTGAAGAAACATGTGCTGCCATAGATGAGACAGTAGTGCCCGCCAACTATAACAGTCCCGGACAAATAGTGATTTCCGGTTCTCTCAGCGGGATCGATATTGCTGTCACAAAACTCAGTGAGCTTGGAGCAAAGCGCGCCATAAAACTAAGTGTCGGGGGAGCATTTCACTCACCACTAATGGAACCCGCACGGGCAGAGCTGGCCGTGGCAATAGAAAAAACCCCGCTCAGCAGTCCCCGTTGCCCCGTTTACCAGAATGTGAGCGCATCACCTGTAACAAATCCCGCGGAAATAAGGAAAAACCTGGTTGAACAGCTAACCTCGCCTGTCAGGTGGACACAGACTGTGCAGAATATGATAGCCGATGGTGCAGTCATATTTACAGAAGTGGGGCCTGGTAATGTGCTGCAGGGTCTTGTAAAAAAGGCCGACCGCAAAATGGATACTGCCTCGGCAGCAGACCTGGTCTGAAAACTGAGGCCCCAGGCACACAACCTGCAATTACGGTCACTGCAGGTTGTCAGTTATCAGTAAGTATCTCTTTCTTAACGGGATGAGGCTTAAAAATGACACCCTTGTTGTGACGGCCGTCAATCTGTATCTTAATGGGGTGCTTAAACCTTACATGCCTCACATGCGTATCTTCATAATGAGCAGGTTGGGCATCCAGGTAGGCAACATCATAAGAGCCCTCCCTGAAATGCGGGTTGACGGTAAAATACCCAACCCGGAATGCCGTGAGGTTCTGGAAGAAATGTGTACCCTGGCTGGGGTCTATGTGATAGTTCTCGAGTCCCGATTCAATTATGACCCGTGCCATCGATATCTGCGGCCATTTTATCGGAATACCAAGCCAGGGATCACTTGACCCCCAGCGTCCGGGACCGGTAAGTACATAGTTCCTGCCTTCTTTGATAAAATTGTCGTTAATCCTTTCTATTTCCTGTGCTATTGATTTGGTTTCCGATGCCCTGAATTTATCGGGCTTCACATAAACAAAGTCCGATATAGTAACTATTGTGCCATATCCCATTGCAAATTCTGAATAGACAATTGTATTATCTTTTTCAATCTGGTCGAAGTCGACATCAACCTTCTGCTCACCATGAACAATGGGCCGTATCTGCAGAAAATAGAATACACCCGGCTCATCTTTCGGAGTATCAAGATCGACGGCAAACTCAATCTCAATCGGATTATTCATCTCCCTGTGCCCGGTCTCGAGCAGAACCCGAAGTATATCGGCCAGGGGAAATGTGTTGTGTGTTAACACATTTGTAAATGTGACCACTTTTTTACCCTGGTGCCCCAGGCCCTCCCTCATCATGTTATATTCATAGTCGTATGTAGAACCTGCATACCTGAAGGATGGATCATTTTCAGCCTCTTTAATGTTTAGTTTGAGTATGTTGACGCTGTCGTCGGTCGATGGCCTGAAACTGTCAACATTCAGATCGAGAGAGTAAAATTTTTTCTGGGTCTCCCTCAGTGCCTGATCAGGCGAGGACAGCTGCAATACTTTACGCGGGTAACTGGGTGAGAACCTGAGCGACAGCCCCCCGTCAACTATAAGTTTCCCGAGTCCGTATGCTATGCTGGCTATCCCGTCTTCAGGCTTTTCAGGGGCAATCGGGTAAAAATTTATTGACCGCCCGACTCCCGATATGGTGGGATAGAATTTATTTCCATTTGCCGTGCCACAAACCTCCTGCAGGATAATGCCCATCTTTTCCTCATCAATAATATTTGCGGTTGCAGTCATATAAGCGCGGCTGCTTTTGTAGTAAACCGATGCATACACCGATTTGATGGCATCGGTAAGCATACTGATCATCTGGGTACTGTCTTCTACCCTGGGTATCATATAAGTTGAATATATTCCTGCAAAAGGCTGGTAATGGCTGTCTTCAAGCTTGCTGGACGACCTGATCGCAACAGGATTACGCACCACCGAAATAAAAGCGTAGAGATCCTGGTGAATCCTGCCTGGCAGGCTGGCATCGACGAAACGCTGCAGGATTTCTTCATCCGGAACACCTGATATAGCAAATTTATAAAGGTCATTTGCCTCCATGAACTCATCAAAAATATCGGTACTCAGCACAACAGTGCGGGGAATGGTTATTACCGCCCCGGGAAACCTGGTAAAGAGGCCATATTCGTTAAGTATTGAATTGATAAATGCCAGCCCCCTTGCTTTACCTCCAATTGATCCCTCACCAATTCGTGAAAACATAAGGTATTCATCAAAGCTGTTCTTGTCAAATTTCGCTATGACGCCACGCCCCTTACTGGAACGGAAACTGGATATGGCAGTATAAATGTACCTCCTGACCTCCTCCATATTATCAAAATCATCTACTTTAAGGTATTTGAACATCTGCGCTATGGGGAAGAGGGCCCTTGCATTGAGCCATTTTGAAAAATGGTTGTTGCTGGAATGGTAATAGAGTACCTTCTCGGGGATGTTGGCAATTGCCTGCTGCAGCGCCTGCAAATCGGCCGCCCGGCATACCTCCTCCTGGGTTTCAGGATCGCGGAAGATGAACTCGCCGAATGAGAACTGCTTGATGACGTAGTTTCTGAGCTCGATTGACAGGGTTTTTGAATATTTATGAATAAACCCGGCCTGAAGCTCTTCTGCCTGGGCAAGGTTTTCTATGTCGGACGATTGCAGGAGGACCGGCATATGGGGATCGTCGGTCTTCACCTTGCGGCAAAGGCGCAAACCAGCCTGCTGATCACGCTTCCCTTTCCTGTCATAAGATATATCTGAAATGACACCCAGAAGATTGTGTTTATAGTTCTCATAGATATCCAGGGCCTCTTCATAGTTTGTTGCCAGCAGTATCTTGGGCCGGCCGCGCATTCTCAGGTTCCGTTGGTGTGCATTGAGAGCCTCCCGGGCAAAATCGCGCGACTGTTTCAGTATGATTTTGTAAAGGTTGGGAAGGTAGCTGGAGGTATAGCGTATCGAATTTTCAACAAGAAGAATGGTCTGAACCCCGCCGGTTTCAACATCATGTTCCACATTCATCTTGTCTTCGATAAGCTTTATTATGGCCAGAAGCAGATCGGCATTCCCCAGCCAGCAGAATACGTAATCTATGGCTGACAGGTCCTCGTTGGCAAGCTTCATTGACACCTCACGCGAAAAATATGTCAGAACCACTATGGGTATGCCCGGATAATCAGATTTAATATCGCCTGCAAGGTGAAATATGTCGGACTCCCCCCCGATACTGAACATTGATATTATCAGGTCGATCTTGTTTTCCTCAAGTACCCGGAAAGCTTCCTCCCCGTCATTTGCCTTGATGAACCTGGGGGGATTGCTGAGGTTCAGCGAAACATACTCATTGAATATCTGCTCGTCTATCCTGCCGTCCTCCTCGAGCATAAAAGCATCATAGTTGCTGCATACAAGGAGCACATTCTGTATGCGTCTCTGCATAAGATTACTGAAAGATGTCTGGTGGAACTCGTACTTGCCGGGGTCGCCAATATCGATTTTTGAAAGTTTCATAATTTAAGTTATTCCTGTTTTGTTATCAATGCCATTCCCTTCCTGCCATCCATAAGAACATGAAAGGGAACCGGAAACTCTATATGTTTGAAAAATGTTGTTTCAGAAACGACCCTTCCCTCATCAAGCAGCTCCTCCCTGAAAAAATCGTCGGGATCGCGGTGGTTGACCGACAGATATCCAACATTCTTCGAAGTAAGGTTATGAAAAAAATGTGAACCGAGAGACGAGTCGAGAGGTAATTCCTCCATGCTGATTTCGGCTATAACCGCAGCATTCGAAATCTGTGGCCATGTAACGGGTATACCGATGAAACGGTCGCGGGTACCCCATCTTCCGGGGCCGATAAGGACATACTTCCTTCCAGACTTACTCATTTCAGAATTGAAGCTTTCAACTTCAGCCGCCATCTCCTTTGTTTTCAACTTATCAAAGTTTTCCTTTTTAATGCACACCATGTCCCGCAGATTGTCAATCCTGCCATTACCCATGCTTTTGCCTGATTTGAGGATTATCTTCGCCTGATCCAGATTGGAAGGATCGATGTTGTAGTCGCTCCTTATACCGAACAGGGGTTTTATCTGTAAAAGGAAAAAAGAAGGCAGTCCGTTGCTGTCGCGTGTCAGATCGACGGCAAATTCTATCTCTACAGGACAACCAAGCGCCTCTTTCACTACATCAAGTGTAACGTTTATTGTTTTTGCAAGGGGTATGTAATCATATTTCAAAATGTTGGCAAAATTTACCACGCGGGGGCCGGCACTCTCAATCCCGGGAACGATCCTGTCATTATCTGCATCGTAAACCGAGGCACAGTGTTTAAGATTGCCGTGTTTCCCGGCTTCCGAAATATCCAGCCTTATGAGTCCTGCATCTTCCCCCTCCAGAAGGTTAACCTCAGGATTACCCATATTGACGGCATAGAACTGCAACTGTGAGTTCCGGCACTGATCATCCGTTGTGCTGAACTCAATACCGGGGTATACCGGCGAGAACCTCCAGGACTGTTCGCCACGTACTACGTAATGTCCAAGGCCTACTGCCATTACCGAGAACCCCTCTTCAGGTTTCATATGTGCCACGGGATAATAGTTATGGGACTGTGCGGTACCGCTGATGTGCGGGTAGTAATAATCGCCAAACCTGTTGCCCACAACCTCCTGCAGCACAATGGCCATCTTTTCCTCCTCAATCCTGTTGTCGATCGACTCAAAATAGGTACGCGCATCATCTGAAAACACAGAGGCATATACCAGTTTGATGCCATCCATGGCCTGCTGGAGCCTTACATCAAAACTGGGGTGATTGTTAGGAAGCAACCATGTACCGAAAACACCCGAAAAAGGCTGCATGAGAGAATCCTCAAAAAGGCTTGAGGAGCGTATTGCTATTGGCCGCTTAACCAGCTTCAAAAAAACCTTAAGCTTCTTTTCAAGGTTGTAGCTCAGGTTCCCCCCGATAAAAAGCTGCCTGATCTTTTCATAGCTCTCCTCTTTGTATACTATGTCATACAGTTTATTTAACTCCAGGAAGATATCAAACTCTTCAGTGCCTATTATACCTGTCCTTGGTGTCCGCACATTTATACCTTCTATCAGCTCTGAAAACCTGAAGCTGTATATCAGTGAATTTACAAAAGCAAGTCCCCTTCCCTTGCCTCCCAACGATCCGGCAGCAAAAGAAACAATGTTGGACTCGTCGAGGATTGCCGGCTCTTCGAAATTGACAATCTTGCCCATGTCCTGTTCGTTGCGGTGCTTGGAAATGATGTTAATAAGAAACAGCCGCATCTCCCCGGCACTTTTAAAGTCGCTTACTTTCAGCGGATTGATAATGCGCGCAATCTTGACTTCGCCGCGGGCCATAAGCCACAGCGAGAAGTGGTTCTTAACCGCGTGATAGACGAGAGACTCTTCAGGGACTGTCTTGAGGTAGGACTCAAATTCACGCATTGACTTGGCAACTGCAATCTGCCGGCCTTCATTATCGCGGTATACAAAATGGCCGAAACCCAGGAAATAGGTTATAAAGCTTTTCAGGTCCTGTAGTAATGTCTCGGAGTTCTTGTTTATAAAACTGGCTTTCAGTTCATGCGCCATCTTCTGGTATTCGGGGTCGGCCGACTGCAACATCGAAGGGAGGTTCTCAACCTGGCTCTTGGCAAATCTGATCAGCTCAACACCGGCCATGGGATCGATCCTGCCCATTCTGGGGAACCTCGCATCGGAAATCACACACAAAATATACTCCCTGTAGAGGTTGAAGATGTCCATGGCCTCTTCCCAGGTTGATGCCAGAAGGATCTTGGGCCTTCCCCTCAGTTTGAGCACCTTGTAAAGCTCGTCGGTATTCACATCTTCAATAAGGTGTCTTGTCTGTTCCAGCACAATTGAGTAGATCATCGGCAGATAGCGGGAGTAATACTTCGGAGAATCCTCAACCAGGAGGATTACCTTTGTAAAGCCCATTGCAGTGTCGTTCTCGACATTTACCTGGTCTTCCAGTAACTTCACCATCGCGAAAAACATCTTCGAATCACCGTTCCATACAAATACACGGTTCACAAACCCGTACCTGCCCGGTGATTCTTCAAATATCTCAATATCCCTGTGATTGTTCAGCAGAAAGAAAACCGGAATATAAGAAAACTCCTCTTTCAGCTTTTTACTAAGCAGAAGAGGTGTCTGCTTATCTACTCCCATCATTACGATCACCATATCATAATGTTTGTTGCGGAGCTCCTCCATGGCCTCCTCAAGTTTTGAAACACCGGTTACCCGGGGCAGGGAGGTCAGGTTAAGCTGGTGATACTGGCCCAGCATATGATCTGAAAAACGCCCCTCTTTCTCAATGCTGTATGCATCATAAAGGGTGGCAACAAGCAAAATTTCCTTTACTTTGAAAGGCATCAGGTCGTGAAACAGGTCCCTTTCTGCATTGTGCTTGTTTAGAAAGCGCTGTAGAAGCTGACGGCTGCTGCTTATCCTTACCTGTTCCTCAACCCGTTCCTTTTGTTGCTTTTCTTTGCTCCTGGCCCTGAAAAGCAGGTTCCTGGCTTTGTAGCTATTGATGTAACCGGTAAGCAGGCTTGCGATATTATCGAGAAGATGGCGCTCCTCGTCAAGGAACGGGCCCTCATCCATCACGGCAAACTCCCTTGTATAATATACCTCTATCACACCCTGGTTGCCGTCAAGCGTAGTGAAGGTCTGCGACTGCCCCCATTCTGTCACACAAAAGCGACGGCTTTTGTATTCTTTCCCCTCGAAAACAATGCGTGATACAGTAAACTCAGGGTATTGCCATGCTGCCGGCAGTATGAGCACTACCTGGTGCAATGCCTCCTCAACCGGTTTGCCCTGCTTCAGGATGGCCGTGGTCTGGTTAATGCAGGCAAGCTCCTTGAGCCGCTCCTTCCTCTCCTCAAGCAACTTATTGATTTTGTGGTCGCCGGTGAGCTTATTGTTTTTCATCTTTTTACATTTTTAACACCTGTATCATACCGGTAGTTAACAATACCGGTAAAATAACGGCCGGAACTCCTGCCTGCCTTTCTGCCTGTGGTGAAATAACTTTAGCCTTCTCTCATGAATGCGCCGATACCCCGGGCCCGGGAAATTTAAAACTTAAAAATTAGAGAAATATTCAATAATAACAAAATAACGATACTATTGACATTATATCATCTTTTAACTATCTTTTCACCCTTTATCAGGCCTGCCTGACAACTGACCCGGATCAGGCACAGGCGGCCGGCGGAATAAGTGCACCCGGGCCGGATTGATCCGGATCTGCCCGGATCGAACCCTAAAACTGCTGACCATGTACAATAACGTCAAGGGCAAGTTCAAACGTATACTGGTGCCGATAGACTTTTCCGGTTACTCGCTCAATGCATGCTACTTTGCAATGCACCTTGCTGCGCGTACAGGCGCCGGGCTGAAACTGTTCCATGCCTTTTTCAATCCGATGATCGATGCCATGGCATTTCCCGATGCTTTCACCTACCAATCGAATATGGCTGAAATTTTCCGCGAACTTGAGGAAAGCTCAAAAAAAGAGATGAAGAAGTTTTCGAAAAAACTCAGAAAGTATTCCAAAATAATGCAGCTGAAGGATGTAAAGGTAAAGACTGAAGTGGTTGCAGGGCAACCGGGAGAAGAAATAGAAAACATTATCGGTTCGTATGAACCCGATTTTATTGTCATAGGAACAAGAGGACATGGGGAACAGGCCAACGAAGTGCTCGGATCAGTGGCTGCGAGGGTAATCGATATCTCAGGTATCCCGGTTCTGCTCGTAACTCATGATGCAAAACTTAAAGAGGCGGGAGAGATCAGGCTCCTCTATGCAACCGATTTCGACGCGTCAGACTACCAGGCCATAGAGAGTCTCTCGGCTATAATGGCAGGCTACAGCCTTAAAATATTCTGCGTACATTTTGAAACGGGGTCTCATAAGGAAAATACGGCGGTAAA
>SLRB01000351.1 GCA_007131165.1 Bacteroidales bacterium
AATTCTCTTCGCCCTCACCATTTAATAAAAGGCTTGTGGTATATGGGACCGGGCATCATCCGGCAGCTACTGAGGCAACCGGCGAGACAATAATAAGCGGTTTGTTGCTGGACAGCGGTGCTGCAGGAAGCCATTTTGAGGGCTTTCGTGTAAATGGCAACGTGACCTTTGCTTCAAACACAAAAATCGATGATGTAATCCTAAAAAGGCTGCATATTACCGGAAGAATATTAATCACCGGTACCAACCCGGATAACAATTCAGACAACATATCCATTATCGAATGCATATCAGGTGAGATTGACGCCCAGAATACCAGGAACCTTCAGGTCTTCAACTGTTATATTAACGGGAGGGTATACCGGCTCAGTAATAACGGGTGGGTAAGCAACTGTGTTATAATTAACCATTTGGACAATTTTAACGAAGTTTACCAGTCTAATATTGAAAACAATATAGTAATAAACACATCGTCAGGCACAAGTTACCTGGGTGTGAGAAACTCGACCGGGAATCTTTTTGCCAATAATGTTTTCAGCAAGGACCCGACAGATTTGGAGAATAACACCTGGGTGGAAAACCATGTGGATGTGGATCCTGAAAATCTTTTTGTCAATTACTCCCGACCTTTCAGCTACGATGCCGATTACAACCTGGTAAATCCTGGAGCCTACCAGGGAACGACAGGAAACGAGGTGGGGCTTTATGGCGGGCTCAACCCGGCCAAACCCACTGCCATACCCGTTGTGCCTCATATCATTGAACATACCATTGCCACATCGGTAAACGAGCAGGGAGAGATTGAGGTGAGCATCTCGGTTGAGGCACAGGAAAATTGAGATCGTTAAATATGAGTACAACAGCCGGAATGGAGTTTATTCACGTTACAGCAACCATCCGGCGGGTAAATGTTGATAACATCTGAACCCTTTGATATGAAGAAACTTTTTACAATAATATTTTTTCTGATCCCGCTAACTGCACTAACCCAGAATACTGTTGAAAGGTACCAGTACTGGTTCAACAGTGATACCGAAAATATGGTATCGGGTTTAACCGGGCAGGATCCGGGTGACCCGGTATATTCTTTCAGCGCCACAATTGGAAGCGACGGGCTTGCTGATGGTCTTCATGTATTGAATATGCGTTTCCGCGACAAGGAAGAAAGATGGAGCCCCGTATTGAGCCGTTTCTTTTACAAGATGCCCGCGTCACCAGCAATTGATGCTACGATTGACAGGGTCAGCTACTGGTTCAACAATGATGTTGCCTCAGCAACCCAGGAAGCAGTGTCTGGCGGCGGTTCGTTCCTGTTCAACCCGTCAGTTTCTGCCGAAGACCTGCCGGACGGGCTGCACGTGCTTAACCTGCGTTTCCGCGACAGCGAAAAAAAATGGAGCCCGGTGCTGAGCCGTTTTTTCTACAAGATGCCCGCATATGCAACGGCTGATGCAAAAGTAACCAGCTACAGCTACTGGTTTAACAACGATATTTCAAATGCTGTTGAAGCCACTGTCCCCCAATCCGGATCAATCGTGATAAACGAGAAGTTCGATGCCTCATCGCTGGCTGACGGGCTTCATGTTTTCAACATCCGTTTCAGGGATGCCGGCGGGAAATGGAGCAGTACCCTGAGCCGCTTTTTCTATAAGATGCCTGTGAGCGACCCGCTTGAGGAGAACCTTGTAACTGCCTACCGTTACTGGTTCAATGAAAATGACACTGAAATGTTCGGTGTTGAGCTTGATGAGCCTGTCAATCCCCTCCATCTGGTGGCAGATATTAGGGTGCCCTATCTTGAGCCCGGTGAGCACACATTCAGCATCCAGTTCCTGGATAAGAGGAAAAAATGGAGTCCGTCACTGACCGAAACCTTTGAGATTGAGGATTGCTCTCCCGGATATATTGACGATCCTGCAGGTGAAGCTGAGGTGTGCGGGGGCACTGAACATGTTTATACAGTGGATGCCGCCCTTAATATTACCGGTTTTGAATGGTCGCTTACGCCGTCGGAGGCTGGCACACTGGATGCCGGTGGAGCTGAGGTTACCGTGAACTGGAATGAAGGGTTTTCGGGCAATGCCCAGCTGGCGGTTTATGGCAGCAATCCGTGCGGGCAGACAGAAACCCGGTCATTGACGGTCGGAGTTGTGGATGCACCTTTTGTAACTGCAATGGACGACACCTCAATTTGCGAGGGTGAAAGTATTGAGCTGACAGTTACCGGGTTTAATGGCACCATTGAATGGAACGTGCCCGACCCGGTCGTAACACCGTCAATTGAAACTACCTATACCGTAACTGCAACAAACATTTGCGGTGTGGCAGAGGATAATGTCGTGATTGGTGTTGACACCCACCCGTCGCTTACGGTAATGGATGATATCGAGATATGCCAGGGCGAAGATGTTGAACTCTCTGCCGAATCTGACGGCACTGTTACATGGAGCGGAGGCAGTGCTTTGGTTTCGCCGGCCGAAACAACAACATATATTGCTACGGCCGGCAAAGGAGCCTGCAAGGTTGAGGATGAGGTTACTGTTACTGTCAATCCCTCACCCGGACTTACCGTGATGGATGATGTTGAGATTTGTGAGGGTGACCAGGTTGAGCTTACTGCCCAATCGGAAGGATCGATTACCTGGAGTGTTGACAATACCATGGTTTCTCCCTCAGAAACAACTACCTACCATGTTACTGCATCAAAGGATGGATGTGAGGCTGCCGGACAGGTGACAGTAACTGTTGGGTATCTTCCCAGCCTCACCGTGATGGATGATATTTCGATTTGCGAAGGCGAACAGGTTGAGCTCTCTGCCGAAACAAACGGAGTGCTTTCCTGGAGCGGTGGTGAAGATGTTGTTGCTCCTGCCCGGACTACAACATATACCGCTACTGCAACCAATAATTGCGGGACCGTTGATGCCGATGTCACAGTAACTGTCAAACCCCTGCCTACCCTTGAGGTAATGGATGACCAGGAGATATGTGAGGGAGAGGAACTGTTGCTTGAGGCCGAATCAGACGGTGTTGTAACCTGGAGCAGCGGAAGTGAGCTTGTGGCTCCTTCAGAGCCGGTTATTTATACCGCTTTCGCGGAAAAGAACGGCTGCGAAGTTCATAAGGAGGTGCTGGTTATGGTCCACCCCATCCCTGATCAGCCGGTGCTTGAGCAGGTCAATGAGACTTTGGTCTCAAGCTCGGAGAGTGGAAATATCTGGTTCTATAATAATAATGAGCTGGAGGGAGTGACCGGCAAGGAGTATTCTCCTGAAGATAGCGGCGAATATTATGTACGCGTGATATCAACCGAAGGGTGCATTTCTGATCCTTCAAACACTATATCATTTACAGCAAGTAATTTAATAACGATTGGAATGAGTGAGGTTAAAGTTTATCCTAATCCCGTACACGACCAGCTGTTTATCAGTCCGGGATTACCACATGGAGAGCCCTTCAGGATAGAGCTTCTCACGTTGGGAGGACGTGTTATCATGATGAAGAATATTACCAATGAATCTTATATAAATGTTGCGGGGCTTTCACCCTCGGTTTATATACTGAGGATCAGTCAGGGAGAAGAATCAAGGGTGTTGCGGATAGTTAAAAACTGATTTACAGGCTTCTTCTTCATGTTCAGCGGCGACTGCTGCGGTACTGTTACCGTTAGCAGTCGCCTTACTTTCAGGCAGGACTTATTATTGTAAAAGCGGCTATCTTTATGCCGGTTTTTATGTGACCCGGACAATGGTAATCCGGGGCATAACCGGGAATAGTGCACGGAATATAGCATTTCCCGGTGTTATTTTTTTGCTTTATTCACATGCAGTACAGCTTGTGTTGTTAATAATAAGGTAATGTAAAGTTTTATCAATTTATATCTGCCGGCTGCACTTTACTTTCAGGTAAATTACTATTTTAGCCACCTGCAAAACTCTGCATCACGTTGCCCTGTATATGGCCAGATCATCTGTCATAAAAAAACTTTTTGCCACAGGGCTGGTTATTCTTAACGTTGCCAGCACCGTTGGACAGGAAAATATAACTGACCTGTATACACGTTTCTACAACATCAGTGAAATGGGACAGGCGACCGAACCTGGTGTAAATGCCCTTTACCAGGATCAGCACGGTTTCGTATGGGTGGGTACCGATGATGGGTTGCTTCGGTACGACGGTCATGAGTTTTTTGCATACCATCCGGTTCCCGGTGATTCTCTCTCCATCTCTTCGGCAGTTATCAATACAATTTCTGGTGATAATGATGGCGGGATGTGGGTCGGTACGGAAAACGGACTTAACTGGTACGATCGTGTAAATGACCGGTTTGAACGATATATGTACGATCCGGCCGATCAGCGATCCATCAGGCATAACCATATCAGGAAACTCTTCCCCGAAAGGGAAGGGCTGATCCTGGTTGAAACCCTGGATGGTACACTTACAATTTTTGACCGGGGCGGTACCAGGACACAGCACTTCAGCCACGATCCGGTAAGGCAGCCTTATTACCGGTATCATGCACTTTATCAGGATAAAAAAGGTTATGTCTGGTTCGGGGGGCGTGCGCTGGGGTTGCACCGTCTTGATCCTGTAAGCGGGCAAATTGTTAGTTTCCCGGCTGATCCCGGGCGTAGTGACAGGAAAAGGGAGAATGATATCTCACTGGTGCATGTTGGTGATGACGGGCAATGGTACGTGGCGGGGCTTGACGGGCTATACAAATTTTATCCCGAAAGTGGTGATTTTGAAAGGGTACTCGGAACAACCTCCTATTATGCTGTTAATGACAACGAGGGAAATGTATGGGTGGGGACTGGCAATGGGCTAGTTAAAATCGACAGCGGCAGGGGCAGGCTTACTCACTTCCGGCATAATCGTCATATACCCTGGTCGATTGCCAGTAACAGGGTGAATGTGGTAATGGCTGACAGAGACGGAAATATATGGGCGGGTACTGACAGCGGGTTATCCTTCCTGAGTCACCGGAACAGCCGGTTCAGGAATTATACAGGTATAACAGGTGAACCCGGATCTTTGTCATCCGGTAATATTACTGCTCTGCTTGAGGATTCGTCAGGGAGATTGTGGGTTGGAACAAGGGATGGGGGGCTGAACCGGTGGGATGAGGAAAGCGGTGATTTTATCCGTTACACCGCATCTGGCGGACAACTGGCAGCCGATTACGTGTCTGCTCTTTATGAGGATGCCCTGGGAAATATCTGGATTGGCTTGTGGGCCGGGATGGGTTTTAACAGATATGATCCCGGCTCCGGAACGTTTTCGGGGTATGCGATTGATCCCGACAGCAGGGCGCGGGATTGGTACAATGGCTTTTATGAGGATCCTGAAGGCAAATTCTGGCTGGGTGTATGGGGATCGAGGGGACTGATGGGGTTTGACAGGGAAACCGGCATCGTGAGCGAGAACTCCTTTATTGGAGGTCACATTCCTAATTCCCATGCGTTCAGAAGTGCAATCTTATCGGGAGGGTACATTTTTACAGCCGACCAGAGCTCCAGGATGATATCCCGTCACGATCTGCAAACCGGGAGCTATATGACGGCAGTCAGGAAGGATTTTTTTGTGCCTCCCAACCAGGTTGAAAAATTTAAGGTTGTGTTCGACGAAGGGGCAGGGTTGATCCAGTTTCTTGAACCGGCCGGGGAGGGGCGGTTTTTTGCGGCATCAGAAGATATGATCTATTTAATGGATCACAGCCTGCATGTTGTTGGGAGCACTGCATCTGAACCTATACTTTCCCTGAGCTATTGTAGCGATAAAGGAAAAATTGCTGTACTTCATCCTTCAGGGATCTCTGTATATGATGGTGACCTCACAGAGACCGGTTCTTACGGGCCTGGCACAAGATCACCCGGATCCGGTGATCCTGATTCTATAACCGTCAGATATCATGACGGTTCGTCCTTTTCATTTTATACAGGAACCGGACTGCATTACTTTGACGGTTTGCGATGCCTTTCGGATGAGCGCCTCTCTTTAATATCTTTAGTGGTGCCGATGGATGATGGAGACCTGCTTGTTGCCTCCGGTACAGAGCTATTGAAGGTTAATTGCCGAAATGGTGCTGTTGAGGTTATTAACCGGCCCGACTGTCGGTCGCTTACTTCCCACCTGATTACTGCCATCGCGGGCGAGAAGGACGGTACCATGTGGGTGGGTACATCGGACGGGGGACTGAACAGGGTGTCGGCCTGCAGGGATAGTGTCACCCATTTTACCACGGCCGGAATCTACGGGGCTTGTTTTGGAAGTCAGCCTGGTGTGTTTACTGGTAATGCTGTAAACCGTCAGGCCGCTGAAGCGGCAGGTAATTATAGCATGAATAGACCCGGAAATGCCTCTGATGGCCAATTTGCCGGAAAACCTGCCAGTATTGGTGATCGTCTCCCTGACAATGCAGTCACAAGCCTCTATTTTGACGCTGACAGTAATTTTTGGGTGGGGACGGCATCAGGTCTTGCCGTCATTGACAGGAAGACAGGAACTGTTGAACAGGTGGGAGAGGAGTGGCCTGTTGGTGGTATTGCGCTCATAATTAGTGATGAAGATGGTGTTTTGTGGGCAGGAACGGACAGGGGGCTTATCCGTTACCGGCATGATAGTGGTGAATGGCAGCTTTTCACCCAGTCTGACGGACTCCCCTCAGCTGTGTTTAACAGGGCTGCAGTGAAAAGGGAAGATGGTACGCTTGCATTTGGAACAAGGGCAGGTATGACCATTATTAACCCGGCCGATTTTGACGATGAACCCGGTTTTCTCCCGGCCCGGATCAGTTTTGTCGAGATACTTGGAAAAAGGGTAAGAACAACCTTCGCCCGTCATGATACCATTGTCATTGACCATGCCAGCAATTATTTCACGATTGGATACTCTACTCTGAGCTATCACCACCCGCCGCTTACACGCTTCTATTACAGGATGGCCGGATTATCCGACACCTGGATGGAGAGCAGGGGCAACACAGCCAGTTTTACAAGCCTGCCTCCCGGAACCTACAGGTTTGATTTAAGCAGCCAGATCAACGGTAGTTCAGACCAGGGCGACAGTACACTTACTGTTATTGTCAGCCCCCCATTTCACCAGGCCCTCTGGTTCAGGCTGTTGCTGTTTTTGTTAGTTGCAGGAGGTATTGCTGCTATGGTTGCTGCATATATACACCAGCTCAAACTCAGGCACCGGTCAGCCAAATTCGAACAGCGCCTTTTACTTTCGCAGATGAACCCTCACTTTGTCTTCAATTCATTGTCGGCAATTCAAAGTTTTATCTATACCAATGATGCTTCTGAGGCCAGTGATTACCTGTCCGATTTTTCAAGGCTTATGAGGCTGATCCTGGAAAACAGCCGGTCGGAAGAAGTATCTTTGAGCCGGGAAGTGCAGGCGCTGAAACTATATTTCAGGTTGCAGAAATTGCGGTTTTTTGATAAGTTCGATTATGAGGTTGTGGTAGATTCCCCGGTGGCGATCCAACAGGTAATGATCCCTCCTATGCTTATACAGCCGTTTATTGAAAACAGCATAGAGCACGGTATGCTGCATAAAAAGGAGAAGGGATTGATAACACTTGAAATACGTTTTAATAATAACCACCTGGAGGTAATTGTTACCGACGATGGAGTGGGAATAAAGAGGTCGGCTGAGATAAATGCACTGAGAAAAAGGGAACATGTCTCAATGGCAACATCAATCACCACCGAAAGGCTGCATAACCTGGTAAGACGCGGCAGGAGGAATGCCGGACTGGAGATAACAGACAGGATGGAGAATGAGGGCATAAGCGGAACCAGGGTTGTTTTGTCAATTCCTTATACTCTTAGGGAACCCTCAAAGGATAACGGGATAAATGAAGTGATGTTCAGGGAGGACTGAGGCCGGTATTCAATAGTATATTGGAAATATTGTAGATTGTGATTGAGATATGTCAGATTATGAGTGAGGATTTGGTATAATTACAAATAATTTCAAATAACCCCGGTCTATGGACAGGATCAAGGCCCTAATTGTAGATGATGAGAAAACGGCCCGTCAGGGGCTTGCTGCAATAATTACCCGGGAGCATCCTGAAATTGAGGTTGCAGGTCAGGCTGGAGGGGTGGAGGATGGGTACAGGCAGATAACTGAGCTAAACCCCGAGCTGGTATTTCTTGATATAATGATGGGTGACGGAAGCGGATTTGATTTGCTGAAAAAGTTTGAAAAGATCAGCTTTAGAGTGATTTTTGTTACGGCATTTGATGATTACACCCTTGAAGCAATTCGTTTCAGCGCCTTCGATTACCTCCTCAAACCGGTAAATACCCGGGAGCTGAAAGATGCCTTGCAGCGATTTAATGAAAGCCGGTCTGTTAATGATGATCTGAAAATGAAGATGCAGGCATTTATCAGCAACTACAATGAGGGGGAGAAAAGCAAAAAGAAGATCGTGCTGAAAACAACCGACAGCATATACCTCGTGCCGGTCACAGACATTATCCGTTGTGAGGCCTACAACAATTACAGCTGGGTGTATACGTCGAACCAGCCAAGACTGCTTATCTCAAAACCGCTGAAGCATTTTGAAAGTATGCTTGAAGATTATGGTTTCATGCGTATCCACCAGTCCCATCTGGTAAACCTATCCCACCTTTTGCGCATAGACAAGGTTGACGGCGGTATGGTGGTTCTTTCAGACAATACCCCGCTTCCTATATCGACCAGAAAACGTGAGCAGGTTTTCCGGATGCTTGAGAATATATAAAGCTTATAACGCTGCACAGTTATTTTAATTCCTGCCTGGTTAGATGATCTGTAAATCTCCGGGCAGGGGCATGTTTTTTAATTCACATGATATTACCTGCAGGATAAACAGCTATTCTCCGGCTGTTTGCAGGAAATTCAGTAAATTTGGGTAAATATTTAACCCGAAATGAAGATAACAGGATTTTCCTCGTACCCCTTTTGGAGTTATCATAAAAATGCAGATTTGCCTGAACAGGTCGTGATCAGGCAGATTGTGTTGTATGGTGAGATCAGTGACATGGTATTGCTTGCTAAAAAGATCGATAAACTTACTATTCAAAAAGAACTATTGAAAATATCAACCGGTTACCCCGGAAATAAAAAAAGGATCAATTTTTTTGAAAAGGTTATACTCGAATGATTGAAATTCACGACGATTTCTTGCCTCAAAATACACGTAAGGTATTCCTGATTATTTGCAACAGGATTTTTATGAGATCATTTATCCTTGTTGGCGGAACTGCTCTTGCCCTGCAGATTAAACACAGGTTTAGTGAGGATCTTGATTTTATTATTGACAGCGAAGCACTCAACACCGGTCAAATTAAGCGTAATATTGCCAGAACTTTTAAAGATTACCGGATAATCAGGGAGGAACCGGGATTGCAGATTGACATAATTGTAGATGATGTTAAAATGACCTGGTTTTCAGCCGGCACCATTGCTGTTAAATTCAGAACCGCCGATCATTCCTTCAGGTATCAGAATATTCTGATTGCAAAGCCTGAGATAATTGCCGTACACAAAATACTTAGCATCTCCCAACGCAATACTTTTAGGGATTATTACGATCTCTATATCCTTGCAAAATATCATATTCCTCTTGAAAAGATTTTTAATCTGACCCGGAAACTCTATCCAGAGCTATCACCGGTAACATATTCTGAAACACTTATCTATACCGATGATATACCCGAAGTCAGTATTGCTTCACATCTGAATCCCAGGGAGGTCGTCACAAGGGAAGATATATCGGGCTTTTTTATTGAAGAGCTCAGGAGGATAAAAACCAAGCTGCAGTAAAATAGCAGTAGCCAAAAAGTTAATTTTTCATCTGCGATAGCCATACAGACCAATATCAATTCCTTCCTGAAGTTGACGAATTCTAATTCAATCCCGGCAAATAGTCATTGCCCCTTTTTTTGCTTTCAGATAATTTTTACGTTCGCCCGGTGACAATTATGCTGGTTCGCTGACTATGTTCATGCCGGACCGGCTGCATTATTGGATGAATTTATAACCATCAAATTTAAATTGCATATGAAGAGAATATCTACACTTTTAGCCGGATTTTTAATCGTTGCGTCGCTATTTGGACAGATGCCTGAAAGGATAAGCTATCAGGCGGTTATTCGCGACAGCAATAATCAGCTGGTTAACAATCAGCAGGTGGGTATGCGAATCAGTATTATCAGGGGCAGCGCCGACGGCATGGTTGTTTACAGTGAGACCCTGGCTCCGGAGACGAATGGTAACGGACTGGTAAGTATTGAGATTGGCGGGGAGGCCGGGTTTGCGTCGATAGACTGGTCTGATGGCCCCTATTTTCTGAAGACCGAGACCGACCCTTCCGGGGGAACTTCCTACACTATTACCGGTACCA
>SLRB01000377.1 GCA_007131165.1 Bacteroidales bacterium
GCCTCGTTGAGCGCGACGAGGAACTCCAGCGCGCGCTCCACCGCGTCGACCTCGAGGCTCAGTTCGCCTTCGGGCGTGAAGACGTCGCCGCCCGCGTTCCAGAGCCACAGCAGGAAGGAGTGCAGGAACGCCGAGGCGCCGGGGTAGGCGTACCCCCACGTGTCGATCCGCCCGTCGCCGCTGCTGTCACGCGTCAATGCCGCGAGGAGGGTCTCGACGTCGTCCCAGTCCCAGCTGCGCTCGGGATCACGCATGCGCACCAGCAGGCTCTCGTCGACGCCGGCGGCCTCGACGTGATCGACGTTGATGGCCCACAAGTACGTCACGAAGCCGAACGGCACGACGAAGAACTCACCATCCTCCAGGTACCCGTCGAGGATCTGCTCATCGACGTAGCGCCCACGGAACTCGTCCGTGATGAACGGTGAGAGCGGGGCGAGCGCTTGGCCGAACTCCACCAGCGGCAGGAAGCGCCCGTCCGTCATGTACGTGAGGTCGGGGGCCCGCCGAGCCGCGATGGCCGTCTGGAGCCGCTCGAGGCTCTCGCCGTACGCGACCACCGTCAGGTTCACAGCGATGCCCGTCTCCTGCTCGAACTGCTCGAGGAAGGGTGCCAGCGCCACCTCGGGCTGATCCACGAACGGCATCACCCAGAAGTCGAGCGTCGTCTGCTGAGCGAGCGCAAAGGGCGCGAGCGCCAGCGGCGCAAGCATCACCAGCAGCAGCCGACCGAGAGTCCTCCTCCATCCGAAACCGTCAACGCCTCTACGCATCACAACCTCCTATGGTGCACGTCACGAGCAAGCACCTCACGAGCAAGCACGTCTCGAGCAAGCACGTTCGCCTTCGACCAACCACTCCTGCTACGTTGCGACCCCCTTCCAGTAGTAGGTCACGACCTTCGAGATGGCCTGACCGATGTCGTCGACGTCACGGTCGTCCCACACGGGGCTGACCGACAGGGTGACGGTGCGGGCCAACAGGTCGACCGCCTGCGGACACGTCGAACCGACGTCGCCCGCCCGCAGCTGCGGGTGCTCGAACACGGGTTTGCCTTCGTACAGCCGGACCACCGGAACGCCCTCGGCCTGCACCGCCCGTTCCACCTCGAGCGCGAGGCTGGTCGAGGGGAGCAGTATGAAGACCCGCCGGCCCGCCTCGCCGTCGGGGTCGAGCTGGCGCCGAAGGCGCACGCCCGGCACGTCGGCGACCCGAGAGCGAATGGCGGACGCGACACGACGCATGGCCGCGATCAGGGGATCGAGCTTGCGCAGTTGCGCGCCCAAGACCGCGCCGCTGAGCTCGTTCATGCGGTAGTTCTGACCCAGGATGGCGCCGCCCGTCGTATCGAACCCCATCGCACCACCCGCACCTCGCAGGTTGCCCTGGTCGTGCAGGCGCGCGACGCGTTCGTGGAGGTCAGTCGCGTTGGTCGTGATCATGCCGCCCTCACCGGCGGTGATCATCTTGTTGATCTGGAAGCTGAACACGCCGATGTCGCCGAACGAGCCCAAGGGGCGCCCCCGAAAGCTGGCGCCGCAGGACTGGGCAACGTCCTCGATGACCCTGAGCCCGTGGCGCTCGGCGAAGCGCATGATCGCGTCCATATCGCACGGCGAGCCCTCGATGTGGACCGGCATGAGCGCGACGGTCCGATCGCTGCGCTTGCGCTCCAGATCGGCCGGGTCGAGGTTGAACGAATCGTCGATGTCGACGTAGACGGGCGTCGCCCCACAGAGCAAGACCGCCGCCGGCGATGCCAGGAAGGTGTTGGCTGGCACGAGGACCTCGTCACCGGGGCTCACGCCAAGGGACTGCAAGCCGACCACGAGCGCCGCCGTACCCGAGCTGAGCGCGAGCGCGTGCCGGACGCGCATACGCTCCGCGAACGCCGCTTCGAACGCCGCGACGGCATGGCACGGGTCGGGTCCGTAGAAGCGGAACGGCGAGCGCCGCTCGAGCACCTCGAGGACGGCGGCCTTCTCCTCGTCACCGTAGACGCTCGCCCCAGGATAGTCCGGCGCGAGCGGATCCGTCCGAACCGGTGGACCACCATTGATCGCCAGTCTCACAACGTCTCACCGTCCCCTGCGCAGCGGTTCGTAGCGGTCGACGCTCAGCCTATGCAGCCACGGAAGTAGCGTAGTCGCGGATACTCTACCAATCGATGACGGTGCGGCGGCGTGTCCACCGCTCGCAGCGCGCCCGTCCGTTCCGGGCTCGGCGCGGCGTGGGCGTATCATGGTGCGCGGCTCGGATCGTCAGCGCCGGCCCACCACCACTCGCACCGGTGCCGGCGGTGCGCCTCGCGCTGTGCGACCGCCGTGATCGCGCGCGTCCAAGCCGCGATGGGGAGGCACCAGCCATGCTCGAGCTCGGCATCATCAGCGACGAGATCGGCGACGACCTCGAGCGCAGCTGCTCGCTCATCCGCGCCTGGGGCATGACGCACGTGGAGCTGCGAACGCTGTGGGACACGAACGTCCTCGAGCTTGCTGACGACGAGATCGCGCGCGCGGGCGCCATCGTGCGGGCGCACGGTCTGACGGTGACGGCCATCGCCTCCCCGGTGTTCAAGTCGCCGCTCAGCGGCGAA
>SLRB01000013.1 GCA_007131165.1 Bacteroidales bacterium
GTGATAAATAATATGTGTGAAAAAAAAGTCAAAACCGGAATTTTGGTTCATCTTTAAGATCCGCGAACTTGGTGTTCGGTAATCTATTGCCGGGACTTTGCCCGAAAGTCACGCACATTAAAAAATGCAACCGTGTCGCTCAGAACCGGGGTTTAAATCCAGCCAACCAGTAGAAATTACGGTTTAAGCGATATATTATAAAAACCTCACGGAGCTTTACTGGCAATATCCGCTCAATACTTCAACCACCTGTCAAGCCAGGCGAAGAACTCCCTCTGCCAAAGGATCCCGTTTTGCGGCTGCAGTATCCAGTGTCCTTCATTGGGAAAGTGCAGGTACCTGGCCGGTATCCCCCTTAGCCTTGCAACATTGAAAGCCTGCATTCCCTCGGTGTAGGGTACCCTGTAATCCAGTTCGCCCGTTATTATAAGTATTGGTGTATCCCAGTTCTCTACATAATGATGAGGCGAGAACCTGTCATAACTTACAGGCCTCGGCCTTTCCCAGAAGGGGCCGCCAAGATCGTGGTTCACAAAAAATGTCTCCTCGGTGGCGGCATACATGCTTTCAAGGTTGAAAACCCCGTTATGAGATATGAAGGCTTTGAATCGCCCTTCATGAGTTCCTGCAAGCTGGAACACCGAGTAACCACCGAAGCTTGCTCCTACAGCTCCAAGCCGGTCTTCATCAATATATGTTTCACCGGCAAGCGCATCAATAGCCGAAATATAATCATCCATAGCCTGTCCGCCCCAGTCACCGCTTATCTGCCTGTTCCATTCCTGCCCGAAGGTAGGCAGTCCCCTACGGTTGGGTGCAACAATAACATAATTGTTTGCAGCCATGATCTGGAAGTTCCACCGGTAGGAAAAGAACTGGCTTACCGCGCTTTGTGGCCCGCCCTGGCAATAAAGCAGGGCCGGATACTCTTTTGATGAGTCAAAGTCAGGGGGGTAAATTACCCAAACAAGCATTTCTTTTCCATCGGTAGTATTTACCCATCTTTCCCTTACAGCACCCATGCTGATGTTATCATAAATATGCTGATTAGTGAATGTAAGCTGTGTTTCACTTCCGGTAACGGGATCAATCCTGAATAGTTCGGATGCCATTGACATTGACATCTTACTTGCAATCATAACATCATTATTCAGATCTATTGAACTGATATTGTGTTTGCCGGTGGTCACCTGGGTTACTTCACGGTTTTGCACATTTATCCTGAAAACCTGGTATGTTGCATGTATGCCGCTGATGAAAAAAATATGCCGGCTGTCGCTGCTCCATGCAAAGCCTGATGCATTTTCCTCAAAATCTCTTGTCAGGTATGTTTTTACACCTGTGGAGAGGTTGTACATGAAAAGCCTTGCCTTATCCGATTCATATCCTGGTGTCTCCATACTTTGCCAGGCCAGGTAACGTCCGTCGGGAGAAAACACCGGATATTTGTCATAACCCCGGTTTTCCCTGGTTATGTTCCTGGTCTCGCCGGTATCGAGGTAATAGAGGTAAATGTCAGAATCGGTACTCTGGGCATATTCTGTCCTGCCCATTTTTTTGCTTGTGTATGCTATTATTTTTCCGTCGTTGCTCCAGGTGATTTCTGCATGGTTATAGAACGGTGCCATGGGCGAATCATGCTTTTCACCCTCCATTATATCGGTTGCATCGCCCAGTGAACCATTGTCGTAGGGTGCAATGAATATATGGCTGTATGCGTAATTGTGCCATGACGACCAGTGTTTGTACATCAGCTCATCTTCGATGCGTACATCAATATGAGGAAGGTCGGGATACATCTCTCCGGGCGTCTCATCAAGCTTCACCTGTTTTGTAAAGTAGATATGATCAAGGGCCGGAGAATATTCAAACCCGGTGATTCCTCCTTCAATGGCAGAAACTCTTCTTTTACCGCTTCCGTCAGGATTAATCTCCCATAACTGCACCGATCCCCCCTCTGCACTAAGGTACCCTATTCTTTGTCCGTCGGGCCGCCAACGGGCATTGAAGTTCCTTCCCCGGTAATCAGTCAGGGTTATCACCTCCTTTGTTGAAAGGTTGACAACACAGATGTCGGTTGTGCTCTGGTTCGTGTTGTAGTCAAACCTTGACACACCATAAATTGCTTTTGTGCCGTCGGGCGAGAGCTTAGGGTCGCTTACCCTGCCAAATTTCGATAATATTTCAGGAGTCAGTATGCCTCCCTCTATTTCTTCGGGAGTCAGTTGCCCCGAAAAATCGGGTTCGGGTTCGGCGGGTTCCCTTTGGCATGCAGATGCTGCCAATAAAGCAACAAGGGCCAGGAATAAAAAATCCTTTCCGGTCATAATCGGTTGATTTAGGGTTATTTGGTTTTTGAGATTATTTCGGTTTTTTGACGGCTTCACGGATCTTCGCCTCCAGCTCTTCTGTCAGTTCGGGGTTGTCCGACAGTAATTGCTTTACTGCATCCCGTCCTTGTCCAAGTTTGGTGTCGCCATAACTGAACCATGACCCGCTCTTTTTGATTATCTCATAATCGACACCAAGGTCTATTATCTCGCCGGCAGCTGATATGCCCTCACCGTACATTATATCAAACTCAGCTTTTCTGAACGGGGGAGCAATCTTGTTTTTAACAATCTTGACCCTGGTTCTGCTGCCTATTACCTCATCACCCTCCTTTATCTGGCTTATTCGCCTTATATCTATCCTTACTGAAGCATAAAACTTTAGCGCATTACCACCGGTAGTTGTTTCAGGATTGCCAAACATTACACCAATCTTCTCCCTGAGCTGATTAATAAAAATGCAGCATGTTTTGGTCTTGCTTATGTTTGCGGTAAGCTTTCTGAGAGCCTGAGACATAAGCCTTGCCTGGAGCCCCATTTTAGAATCACCCATTTCCCCTTCTATCTCCGATTTGGGTGTAAGGGCTGCAACCGAATCGATCACTATAATGTCTATTGCACCCGACCTGATGAGGTGGTCGGTAATTTCCAGGGCCTGCTCTCCGTTATCGGGTTGTGAAATAAGCAGGTTTTCAATATCTACCCCAAGCTTTTCGGCGTAGAACCTGTCGAATGCATGTTCTGCATCTATAAACGCTGCTATCCCCCCGGCCTTCTGTGCCTGTGCAATAGCATGTATGGCAAGGGTTGTCTTACCAGAAGATTCGGGCCCGTAAATCTCAACAACCCTCCCCCTGGGGAAGCCTCCGACGCCTATTGCCATATCCAGTGCAACAGAGCCCGAGGGAATTGATGCCACGTCGTCAATGGCGGCATCGCCCATCTTCATTATCGCCCCCTTCCCATATTCCTTATCGATCCTGTCAAGAGTGAGCTGCAGGGCTTTCAGCTTCTCCCTGTTCTGGTTCTGCGTTTTGGTATCTTTTTTCCCGTTCTCTGTTTTTTCCATTTAGTTTTCAAGGTTAGTTATATAAAGCCATTATCTGTTCAGTATGATTTTTAGTATCCACCTTAGGTATAACATGCTCGATGGTACCATCTCCGGATATAATGAATGTAGTCCTTATCACACCTTCATATGTTTTTCCGTACATCTTCTTCTCACCCCATGCCCCGTATTTTTTGAGCAGCTCCTTATCTGTATCGGCAATAAGATGGAATGGCAGATCGTGTTTTTTTGCAAAGTTAATGTGCGACTTTTCACTGTCGGGACTTACCCCAACCACAGCGAAGCCGGCTTCCAGCAGACGGTCATAGCCATCCCGGAGGCTGCAGGCCTCTGCCGTACATCCCGGTGTGTTGTCTTTTGGATAAAAATAAAGGATTAGTTTCTTTCCTTTAAAATTGTCAAGACTGATTTCCTGCCCTGACTGGTCTTTTGATGAAAAAGGGGGAGCCTTGTCCCCGGGTTCGGGTCTTGTAGCCATTTTTTAGGTTGTTTTAATGTTTTTATTTCAGTAAGATACCGATTTGACAATACCGGCAGGGCTCTTACGTAAAGATAAAAACTTTCTGCCGTTAAAAACCGGTATGATACTTTTTTTTATCAACAACCCACCCGTTGAAATTGTTTGAAAAAGGTGCTGCCTGATATGCCGGCCCCTTGCGCAGGCCAAAGATAGTGTGTTATGGAAATTCTTTTATTTATAGTATTTTTAAAGCCGGTTTTGCATGTCATATCGCATTGCATCTTTTAATTTATTTTCATATACCTGTTAATCGCTGAGCAGGAATATTTTCCGGGAAGTTTTTAACTGGCAGGATTAAGTAAAATATCACAAATGATGAAATACCGTTTATTGATCATCGCAGTTATGATGCTGTTGTCAGGCAGCTTCAGTCCGGTGTTCAGTCAGCATGACAACTCCGGACTCCAGGCGGTTACTCTTGAACAGCAATATGAGGAGTATATTTCAGGCGCGCTCAGGCATCAGGTAAAGGCAGATTCTTTATCACGATCGGCCAATCAGAAACGAAGGGAACTTGCTTTCATTACAGGAGAAACCCAAAGGAGGGGACTTGAGAACCGTATCGTCGGCCTTGAACATGAAGCATTCCGGATTCAGAGGCATGCTGACAGCCTGTATACCCAGGCCAGGGCAATTGAACTGAGGATGATGGCAAGTAACCGCTCCAATCCCGGAAGAGGCCAGGTCGCTTCTCCTGGTGCATCGAATGCTACAGGTCAGCCGGAAACATCTTCTGCAACATCGGGGTCAGCCACCGGGCCCTCAGCCGATACTTACAGTGGCAGCGATCAGGGGAGGCAGCATGAACCGGTATCTGGTAATTCAGGCTACCGGCCAGTGGGGGGGTATCAGGACACCCAGGAGGCCGGCCCGACCTTCCTTATTCTGGGTGAAAAGGAACTTAACTCCTGGCTTACGCGCAGGGAGCTTTCTGAGGCAACTGGGCTGGAGTATCCTTACAGGGAAGCTTTGTCGAAATTGTGGCAGATATCAGATCTGGATGATGAAATGAAAAACCTTCAGGCCCAGCTTGATGCCGGTGTATCAAGACGTGAGAGAAGAAGGATAGGGCAGAGGCTGGATGAGATAGACGGAAAAATCTTCAGCCTGCACATCGAGGCGCTTGAGGTACTTCAAAAGGTTCATGAGTTGCGTTATGTTGCTGCAAGCAGGTTCCTTGAGGAGATTATAGAGGACCAGGATGACCGCGATCTGAAAATGACAGGCTTGAAGCATCAGGAATTTGCAGACGAGAGTTTCAGGCAGGCCCGGGGTCTGAGGGAGACAGCTGCCGGGTTGCGCAGTGACAGGTACCGTCAGGAATATATTGTGAAAGCTTATGAAGAAGAAATTTCGGCGTTTTCAGAACTTGAGAAAGCCATGGAAGCCTATACTACTATTGCAGAACCCGTCATTTCAGACGGAATCCCCCGAGGTTTGGACGGCAGGATTGATCCAGTTGCAGTCTTGTCCCGCACGTCACGCGAGTCTGCTCCGGAAGTGCAGGCCGGGGCATCGGGTATCATTCTTGATTATGGGTTTTCAATCCTGCCAGCAACGCCCTATTCTGAAGAAAACCCCGTGCCAGTAAACCCGGTATTTCCTGGGGGACTGGCATACAGTATCCAGTTAGGGCTTTTTAATGCTGGTATGAACCCGGATTTTTTCGGTGGATTAACTCCCGTTATAGCCGGGGCTGATAAGGAAGCTTCTACTGTAAGATACAGCACCGGTGTGTTCAGGACACATTCAGAAGCAGAAAGGGGCCTGGTGAATGTTAACAGTCAGGGGTTTACTGATGCTTTTATTATTGCTTACCATGACGGAGCCAGAATACCTGTTACAAGGGCACGCCAGATTGAAAGGACTACCCGGCAGGCCGGCACGGATGGATCAGTGGCTGCCGGCACACACCCGGTTAATGATGTCCGGCCCAGGAATGGAAGAGCAGAAACGCCGGTTTCCATGACGCCCCCGGCACCAGTCGAACCAGAAGCATCTGCCGGCCTTGAAAAAGCAGTGGTGGTATCATTCAGGGTTCAGATCGCTGCTCTGAGCAGGATGGCTGATAAAGAAACATATGAACGGTGGCAAAGGGTTGCCGGCGACAGAAAAGTAGAGTACACGATAAATAACAGCGGACTGTATGTCTATTCTACAGGAAATTTTAATACATTTGAAGAGGCTGTTGGGATGAGGGACCGTTTCAGGCAGGGTAGTGTGCCTGATGCTTATATAGTTCCATATAAAGATGATATGCGCATTAGCATGGAAGAAGCAGGGAGGCTGCTGAACAATCAGATGCGTTAAGGGTTATTATAGTCATAAGTTCATTGAGATGGGAAGCGGAGACAAAACATATACAAGAAAGAAACCCGGTGGGAAAACTGATGGTGGAGATGGTGAGAAGCGCTTGCTGGTTCTGCACAATGACGATGTTAATACTTTTGACTACGTGATAAACTGCCTGATAGAGATATGTGGTCACAACGCGATGCAGGCAGAACAGTGTACCTGGCTGGTCCATTACAGGGGTAAATGCGATGTGCTGAGTGGTTCTTACGGCGAATTGCTCCCTTACCGAAGAGCATTGGCCGAAAAAGGGTTGAAGGTTACTATTGACTGAATTTAATTTTTCTGTTATGTCACTTACTGGCATCATTCTCTTAATACTGCTTGGCATTGTGCTGCTTTGGGTTGAGTTTCTTGTTGCCCCCGGAATTACTATTGCCGGTATAGGAGGAGTTCTTTGTATTGGTACGGGGATCTACCTCTCTTATGAGATTTACGGGTCATCAACAGGCAACTATGTTTTGCTGGGGTCGGTACTGTTTATGTTCCTCAGCGTCTATTTCAGCCTGAAATCCCGAACCTGGCGCCGAACAATGTTAGAATCCAGACTGGAAGGTAAGGTAAACATTGTTGATGCCGAAACGGTAAAACCGGGTGAAACAGGGACAACTGTAACCCGGCTTGCCCCAATTGGAAAAGTTATTGTAAACGGCGAATATTACGATGCAAAATCAACTGAAAATATTATCAATGCAAACACCGAAATCACCGTGGTTAAGGTTCTGAGCGATAAACTTATTGTTAAACCAACTAATCAATAGTAATTATGGAAGAAATTGGAATTTACATTTTTATACTGGTAGGGTCGCTGGTAGGGCTCTGGGTTATCCTTTACTTTATACCTGTCGGGATGTGGTTCTCGGCGCTTCTCTCGGGAGTGCGGGTATCACTTATCCAGCTGATCTTCATGAGATGGAGAAAGGTGCCCCCGTCAGTAATCGTTAAAGCAATGATCAACTCCACCAAGGCAGGGCTTACCCTTACACGCGACCAGCTGGAGGCTCACTACCTTGCAGGCGGTAACGTGATCAATGTTGTCAACGCCCTGATTTCCGCCGATAAGGCAAATATCCCGCTTGACTTCAATTCAGCCACAGCCATTGACCTTGCCGGCAGGGATGTGTTCCATGCTGTGCAGATGTCTGTAAACCCAAAAGTGATTGATACACCACCTGTGGCTGCGGTTGCGAAAGACGGTATACAGCTGATTGCAAAAGCCAGGGTTACCGTACGTGCCAATATCAAGCAGCTGGTCGGTGGTGCCGGCGAAGATACCGTACTTGCACGTGTAGGTGAGGGTGTTGTATCTTCTATAGGTTCGGCAATTACGCACAAGGAGGTACTGGAGAACCCCGATTCGATATCCAAGGTTGTTCTTTCGAAGGGGCTTGACGCCGGAACGGCATTTGAGATACTGTCGATCGACATCGCCGATATTGACATAGGAAAGAACATAGGCGCCGTTCTGCAGATGGACCAGGCCAACGCCGACAAGAATATTGCCCAGGCCAAGGCAGAGGAACGCCGTGCCATGGCTGTTGCACTCGAGCAGGAGAACAAGGCGCTTGCGCAGGAGATGCGCGCCAGGGTTATTGAAGCTGAAGCCGAAGTTCCCAAAGCTATGTCAGATGCCTTCAGGGCCGGCAACCTGGGAGTGATGGACTATATGAGGCTAAAGAACATTGAAGCCGATACCGGAATGCGCGATTCAATTTCAAAGTCGCCCGACTCCGACAACAAGAAAAAATAGCAACCGGACATAGTTCAAAGAGGAGGCTGTCTCAAAAGGGCAGCCTTTTTTTCGTGTGCCATCTGAAACTCCTTTCCGGTTTTTGAGATGCTTTCTGCATAATAATTAAGCATCTTCAGGCGTATTTTATATAGCACAACATCAGAAGGCTGATTTGTGTGCAGGTAATGAACTCATGCGGCAGTCCGTAATTTGACAAATCGCTGCATATTTTGTAATTTGCATTTGAATATAACAGGCAATCAAACACATGTAAATATGAAAAAATATCTGGTCCCACCGAGAATCTTTCTGCCGGCGCTTGTTGTCTGGCTTTTCTTTTCATCAGTATGCACTGTTTTTGATAAACCCGAAACAAACGGAAATGAGATTATGCAAAAAGAGACCATAGACCTCCCAGCTCCTGAATTAAAAGGGCCCCTGAGCCTTGAGGAGACACTGAAGGAACGACGTTCGGTGCGACGCTACCTGGATGAGCCTCTTGAGCTTGAATGGGTATCGCAATTGCTTTGGGCTGCCCAGGGAATAACCCTTGAACCCGAGGGGTTCCGTACCGCACCTTCTGCCGGTGCAACCTTCCCGCTGGAGCTTTACATTGCTGCCGGTAATGTAAACGACCTTGATCCCGGGTTTTACAGGTATATACCTGATGGGCACCGGCTCGAACATGTTTCAGGCAGTGATTTGCGCAGCGAGCTTGCAGAGGCTGCTCTTGGACAGGCACAGGTAAGAAATGCACCTGCCGTCTTTATTATTGCGGCAGATTATGACCGGACAGCCGGCCGTTACGGAGAACGAGCCGAAAGGTATGTACACATGGAGGTGGGTCATGCCGGGCAGAATATTTGCCTGCAGGCAATAACCTACGGGCTTGGCAGCGTGATTGTTGGTGCCTTTCATGACGACCAGGTCAAGTCGGTACTGAACCTTCCGGCCAACGAAGACCCGCTTTATCTCATTCCGGTGGGTAAGCCATACCACTGATATCGCCTGCAAATATCCCGCAGCTGAAACCAGGCCGTTAACCGGTTTGAAGGGCGGGAAGCTTTAATGCTGACAGGCCTGAACTATTTACGCGGCATGGAGCGGGATTATTTTGCCGGCAACTCGATTATTTTTCCTGTGCCATTAACCCTGGCATTTATGCGAGGTGATCCGCTTACATATATATCGCCGCTACCGGCTATCTCGGCATCAAGAACCGAGGCGACCCTCACATAACTGTTACCAGAGCCCATAACCTTTATTTCACACATATCGTTTTGGAGTCCCCGTGCCTTTACTTTGCCTGACCCTTTGATCTCTATCTTATGCATTGGTGCAGTACCATCGACGAGGATGGCCCCAGATCCGTTGATTTTTGATCGCAGTAATGCAGTGTTTACTGTAGTGGTAATATTACCCGAACCAAAAATGCCAAGTTCAAGATTGTCAGATTCAAGTATGTCCTCTGCCGTTATGCTGCCTGACCCTGAGACGCACAGCCTGCTAACCGAGGGCATCCCAATGTAAATAGTTATCCTGTTACGGCTCAGTCTAATGTTCTTCCTGCTCTGCAGATACAGAGTCTTACCCGCCAAATCTGCAGCCAGGTATGGCATAAGGCTCCGGTCGGCTTCTATCAGTATCGAATGGTTATCATCTTCAAAAATAATCACATCTGCGGCTATTTTGAGGTCCACGGAGTTGAACTCCCCTGCATCTCTTGTATCGGTTGTCAGGTTACCACAGCCACGTACAAAATTGTAAATGAATGGATCGTTGCAACCTGTACTCATTATTGCTAATGCGGCTATTATTCCAAGCATTGCGTTACGGTAATATCTTACAGTTTTCATCACAGTAATTATTTAAGAAAATGACAATTACACACCTTAAGACAAACCTGATGCCATATCGTGCAATCGCCAGTCTGCCAGCTGATAATGCTCCAGAAATAGATGTTTTTTCACTACCATTTCTGTACAAAAGCGAACTCTGGTGAACGTTATCGTACACCTGGCAGTTATTCCGGTCTGTTTTTTGTTATAATATTTTGACAAGTTGATTGCTTTTTATACTTTTGTGCTGCTTTATTGGAGAGGTGGGTGAGTGGCTGAAACCAGCAGTTTGCTAAACTGCCGTACTCGTTATAGGGTACCGGGGGTTCGAATCCCCCTCTCTCCGCCACCTTCCGGGCGAATATAAATGTCGGGAGCATCAAATCACAGATGCTCTTTATATTTTAAAACTGTCCGGTTAAACTTCGGGGTGTAGCGTAGCCCGGTCAGCGCGCCTGCTTTGGGAGCAGGAGGTCGCAGGTTCAAATCCTGCCACCCCGACATGATAAGACAAC
>SLRB01000067.1 GCA_007131165.1 Bacteroidales bacterium
CCCTGTTCCATGACCAGTGCGTTGCCAGGGTGTCGCACCTGCCACAGGTGGTTGCCTACTGCCTGTCGGCTATTACCGCGGAGGACAGCTCACTCAGGGACAGCATGCTCAACATTGCTTCATCGGGATTTGAATCGGCAACGCGTCTCTCATCCAGCCCCGCCGGAATGTGGCTGCCCATTTTCAGGCAAAACGCCGGAAACCTGTCCGGCAGCATTGACGAGCTGATAAGGTACCTGTCAACCGTCCGTCAGATGATAGGGGCCGGCGAATGGGATGCGCTGGGAGCATTTGTTGAAGAGGCAAATGATTCAAGGAAAAAATTTATGTCAGCATATAAAAACCGTTAACATGGATAGTTTACAAGGATTGAACAAAAACGGAAATGCCAGTAAGATGATAATTGCCGGCCCGTGCAGCGCCGAGTCGCCTGAGCAGCTCCTGGAAACAGCCAGGGCACTGCAGCAGTGCGGTGGTGTTGATTATTTCAGGGCTGGTTTATGGAAGCCCCGTACCTCGCCCGACTCCTTCCAGGGAGTTGGTGAAACGGGACTTGACTGGCTGGAGGCAGTAAGGAGGGAGACGGGCATGAAGGTGGCCACCGAGATTGCCTGCGAGAAGCATGTAGCCGTGGCTCTTAAGCATAATGTCGATCTTCTGTGGCTGGGGGCGAGGACCGTAAGCAATCCTTTCGTAGTACAGGATATTGCAGATGCGCTGAGAGGCACCGATATACCCGTGCTGGTCAAGAACCCGCTCAACCCGGATATTGAGCTATGGTACGGCGCCATCAACCGGCTAATTAAAGCCGGGGTGAGGGAGGTCGGTGCTATACACCGCGGATTTTCGGTGTGGGGCACGCATATGTACCGTAACCAGCCCATATGGCGCATTCCTGCTGAGCTGATGGAGCGCATGCCCGGTATTACCATCGTGTGCGACCCGAGCCACATAGCGGGCAAAAGCAGCCTGGTGCCGCTCGTGGCCGAAAGGGCGCTTGAAAATGGGACCGGGGGACTGATGGTGGAGGTTCATCCCGACCCGCCCTCTGCAATGAGTGATGCCTCCCAGCAGCTTACGCCCGCAGCTTTTACCTCAATGATGAAGGATCTGGACCTCGGCAGGAAGGGATGTTGCAATGATGCACCCGATCAGATCGATGAACTCAGCTCAGAGATGGATATGGTCGACGAGCTGCTGGTACATGCCATTGCGAGCAGGATGGAGCTTTCGCGGAAGATAGCGAGCATGAGGCCCGCAGGTTCTCCAAAACCCTCTGCAGCCGGCAAGTCAGCTGCCGGCGAACGTCTTGCTGACCTTGCATCGGGTGACGGCCTGCGTCCCGGTTTTATCAGCAGGCTCTTCGGCGAAATAGCCAGGGAATCCGGAAAACCCAAATATTCTGTTAATAGCGGTTTTAAAAACCGGATATAACAATTACCTTTAAGGTTGGCTTTTTGGTTCGGTTTTTCGTTGCGACATTAAAAAAATGCTAAAAACCGGGCTTCCCGCCTTTGAAAAAAAAGGGGGGTAATCATGACGGGTTTTCAAGTGAAAGCTGAAACCTGTGAAATGCCGGAAAATATGATTTTTATATGAAAAAAATAACCGTTGACCTGCACAGCCGCAAATCGGAAGTGCTTGTCGGGGAGTGCCTCGGCAACCTGGATAAATATATTGATGGAAGAAAGAGCTTCATAATAACGGATAAAAACCTGGACAGGCTGTACAGGGGACAGTTTCCGCGAACGTCTGTCTTTGTGGTTGAGCCCGGCGAAAAGAGCAAGAGCCTTGAGATGGTAGCCAGCATAAGCCGGTGGCTGCTTGAGCAGGGAGCTGACAGGAGTTCGTTCATCACCGGCATTGGCGGCGGTGTGGTATGCGACCTGGCAGGGTTTGTGGCCGCTACCTACATGAGGGGCATTGGCTTCGGGTTTGTGGCAACCAGCCTGCTGGCACAGGTCGATGCATCGATTGGAGGCAAAAACGGTGTTAACCTCAATGGCTACAAGAATATAGTCGGCACCTTTACCCAGCCCGAATTCGTCATCTGCGATGTCGACATGCTTCTCACCCTTCCCGAGAAAGAATTTGTATGCGGCATGGCCGAGGTGATAAAGCACGCACTGATAGAGGACAGAAACCATTTTGAACGGTTGGAGAATTACTGTACCAGAATCCTGAGCAAAGACAGGAACGAGATGGAGCGCATGGTTGCCCATTCGGTTCGCATAAAGGCTGATGTTGTATCACGCGACGAGCGCGAGCATGGTGAGAGGCGAAAGCTAAACCTGGGGCATACCTGGGGTCATGCAGTTGAGACAGTGGCAGGCCTGCCACATGGTGAGGCGGTGGCGGTGGGTCTTGCCTTTGCGGCAGGGCTTTCGGTCAGCCGCGGTTCCCTTACGGAGGAGGAGAGGGGGAGGATAATCAGGTTACTCGAAATGTACGAACTGCCTGTTGAGACACGGGCCAGTCCGGCCGAGATATTCGATGTGCTGGTAAAGGACAAGAAAAGGGAGGCCGGATCGTTATGGTTCATACTGATGAACGGAATAGGAAATGTGTCGATAGAGGCTATAGGAACAGA
>SLRB01000023.1 GCA_007131165.1 Bacteroidales bacterium
CAAAAGGCACAGAAAAACAAAATCAAGGCGGGGCCTTATATTTGCGGACTATAAAAGTTAAAGCACTGTAATTAAGGAGTTTACGTGCATAACAGGACTAAGAGGAGTTTTATTGTTGGTATTTTTTGACTGTGGTTTCATGACCTGCTGTTAAATTCATTTCTCGTTTTGCGTCATAATTTTTAATTGAGAATGGACTAAAAAGTTTTGGTACACCATGGTTCGAAAATGAAAATAGCTTTGCGACATAATGAAATAACGCATATTGGCAGTGATGCAGTGAGGGGCAAAGATATTAATTCTGTGCGTCACTGTAAATCATTTACATTAAAGGTTTTAAGTTTCAAATCGTTGATATGTGGGAGTATTTGGGATACATTTATTATTGCTTCTTGATTAGAATTGAAACGAAAGTGAGCGGATCCATGGACGTATTTAGGCACTGTGTAACTGAAACTATGATGAAAAAAATTGTTTTTTTCAAAAAAAATTAAAAAATCTCTTGACATGCTTTTTAAAATTCGCTATATTGATGTTATATTGGCATCATGGAATTTTAGGAATCCTTCGGCTTCGGGATAATGCGGATGAGGCGAACAATAAAATTGATCTCGGTTCTTAATGTTTTAATTATTCTGTGCATGATTGCAGAGAGGAGGCGCTTATGAAATAAACTGATGTACTGTGTGTGTGTATTAATGGTTTGTGCTTAATGTGTAGTTAGGCACGTATATTTCAAGTCCAATTTTATTGGTGAAACGGAGGTAGTTATGATGAACAGAATGACGAGTATGGTGATGATTGTGTTTGCAGTGGGCGCTTTGGCAGTTGCAAATCCTTACTGGATAGGCGAGGGCGATGACAACCTGTGGAGCAATCTCGACAACTGGACGTATTTCCCGGGTGAAGGCTCTTCGCCGCATATGCGACCGGATTGGGGTATGGATAATCCCCCTGTTTTTGATGAATCTGCCGGCGACAGAACGTACGGTAATATGGTCATTGGGCTTGGTGGTTCGACTATTCCGAGTGGGACAACGACTCTGACCGTGACCGGCGGAAAGATGACTGTTACCGGTGCTTTTGGTTTAGGATGGTCCGGTGCTGATCCATGGAACAAGGGCGTTTTGAACATGACAGGCGGTGACATTACCGCCGACACCTTACGTTTGGGAGCTGTCGGCAACGTTTCCGGCGAAGCCAACATCTCAGGCGGGCAATTTTTTGCGACGGGAGGAGGCGGAGTCATGTTTACCGCTGGGCATGCGGACGGTGCGACATCCTTCCTCAATTTATCAGGTACTGGAAGGCTGGTGACATCAGCCATGTCGGGTGTTTCGGCTGGCAGCGAGAACCATCAGGTTAGGTTTTATGGTGTAGATGCTGAGTTGGTTCTTTTGGGGGATATCGGGGGCAATCCTTGGTCTGAATGGGTGGATGGCCTTGCTAGTTGGGATCAGATTAGTGCTTATGATCCAAGCACCGGCGAATATACTGGCGATTTGATCCGCTGGCATTTTGATGACTCTGGCCCCATTGAGGTTACAACAGTCTATGCTATCCCGGAACCGATGACGATGGCTCTGCTGGGATTCGGCGGGCTTGCTCTGTTACGAAAACGGAAATAAGTTGATTGTTTTTCTTAAGAGGGTGGGTACATCAACCCACCCTCTTTTTTGATTCGTGGACGAGTTTTGCATGCACCCGAGAAAACAGACGATCGAAAAATCGCATATTCTTCGTCGTTGGGTGTCTCGGTCTGTTAACGAAAGAAAGGTCAGTATGGTTATTAATGGTTTGTGACTAATGTGTAGCTAGGCACGCCTACTTTAATTCCAATTTTATTCAAGAAACGGTGGCAGTTATGAAGAGAAACACATTTTTACTCATCATTGCGGTGGTTTTCATTCTTGCACCAACGGTTGTGATGGCGGGGGATCCCACGTACGCCAATGTGCAGGATTGGGGCGCCGTCGGGGACGGTATAGCCGATGATACAATCGCCATCAGAAACTGTATCAACGCCAATACTCATGTTTATTTTCCGCCTGGAACATATCGTCTCACCGAAAAAATTGTCGTGATGTGGGGCAGGACAATCGTCGGCGTGGAAAACAGCCCGGAGTCGGTGGTATTGAAGCTCGACGGAGATTTTAGAGCGTTTGAGCTACAGTTAGGCACTGTTATGCGAGATTTGACACTAGATCGCACCACAGAGAATAACACCGAGTATTGTATATTGGCAATAAACAATAATATTGTCCTTGAACGTCTTCATATCTTGAATCATCGGTCTCATTTACCGGCAATTATGGCCCACACGAAAAATAATATCCATGTCCGATCGTGCTATATCGAGAATTATACGAAATGGTGGGATGACGGCCGCGGTGAGGGTGTTTTCGGCGTTGGGATTCGCTTTCGTCTCTGCGTTGATTCCTCGATTAAAGACAATGTAATCGTTGATTATCAGGATTGGCCGCTTCCCAACAACTGGCAGTCGGGGGCCATTGAAGTCAGTGATAGCGTCGACAGCATCGTGTCAGGCAATTATATTTACCAATCCGGTGATGGGGCGATTGACG
>SLRB01000201.1 GCA_007131165.1 Bacteroidales bacterium
TCTTTTCCGGCTCTGAAAAAAATTGTGGATGAACCCCAGGGCAGGATATTATCCCAACGGCCTGAACAGCTTTCAGTGGATGATTTTGTCAGAATAACCAGATTTATTGAATCAAACTCCTGAAATCCAGAAATATGCAGATTGAACTGACCCGCGAATATATCGCAAAGCTCCAGGAAGCCATCGCACGGGAAAACAGGAATGAGGTGCAGCAGCTTATTGACGAATTGCACTCGGCCGACATTGCAGAGTTATACACCACGCTTGGTGAGGAAGAGGGAAAATTGCTCTTTGCCGTGATGGATAATGAGAAAGCGGCAGATGTGTTGATTGAGCTGGATATTGATGACAGAAAGAGGGTGCTCAGGAATCTTTCAAGCGACATGATAGCCAGGCAGCTGATAGACAACATGGATACTGATGATGCTGCTGATGTGCTCGGGGAACTGGCCAATGACCTTAAAGAAGAGGTCCTGTCGCAAATGGTGGATATCGAGCATGCAGGCGATATCGTCGATCTGCTTGCCTTTGATGAGGATTCTGCAGGGGGCCTGATGGCCAAGGAGCTGATCAAGGTAAATGAAAACTGGAACGTGGTGACCAGTATTCGCGAAATGAGAAAGCAGGCGGAGGATGTTGATGAGGTCTACTTTGTTTATGTAGTAGACAATTCCAACATGCTAAAGGGTATGCTCTCACTTAAAAAGCTGCTGCTGAGCTCACGTAATTCACAGATAAGCGACCTGGTGAATACGGATATAATCTCGGTAAGGACAGATACCTCGTCTGAAGAGGTTACAAACATAATGCGGAAATATGACCTTGTGGCACTGCCGGTAGTTGATCAGCTCGGCAGGCTGGCAGGAAGGATCACCATTGATGATGTTGTTGATGTGATAAAGGAAGAGGCTGAAAAAGATTACCAGCTTATCGCGGGTATATCCGAAGATATTGAACCGACCGACAAAGTCTGGATACTTACAAGGGCCAGGCTTCCGTGGCTTCTGGTGGGACTTACCGGTGGAATTCTTGTTTCACAGGTAATAGGACTTTTCGAGGCTGACCTGGGGATCTATCCGGAGATGGCCTTTTTCATGCCCCTTATTGCAGCATCGGCCGGTAACGTCGGGGTCCAGTCCTCGTCCATAGTGGTTCAGGGGCTGGCTAACCAGACCATTCAGCTGTCACAGACATTCAAAAGGATCCTGAAGGAGTTTTCAGTGGCAATGATGAACGGTCTGACACTTGCAGGAATCATGCTGGCCTACAATATCCTGGTAAAAAGCTCCCTGGCGCTGACCCTGACGGTAAGTGCAGCGCTGTTTTCGGTGATTCTTTTTGCCTCTCTTTTCGGCACGCTCGTGCCTCTGCTTCTGGACAGGTTCAAAATAGACCCGGCCCTGGCAACGGGACCCTTTATTACAACCAGCAACGACCTTATGGGTCTTATGATATACTTTTCAATAGGCCGGATATTCTACGGATTTTTATAACATGCCATTAAGATTGGCAATGCCCGGATCCCGGATCCCGGATCGCTATGGTGCAAAATCTGACCGGCACTATCAGAAATAATACAGGATGCCGCACAGAATCTTTTAAAAAGTATGGTTTATGGCTTCGACCGGATTAAGGCGGGAAGCCGCAAATGCAGGTGCATATCCTGCAATCACTCCGATAACGGCAGAAACGAAAAGGCCCAGAACAATGTTCCCCACTGTAAGGGTAATGGTAAACTCTGTAAAAAAACTGACCAGCTGGGTGCCGGTAAAAATCAGAACCAGTCCCAGAATCCCTCCCATCAGAGCAAGAAGCACCGATTCATAAAGGAACTGCAGCAGTATGAAATAGTTTTTTGCTCCCATTGATTTCTGAATTCCAATCTGGTTTGTCCGCTCTTTAACAGAAACAAACATGATATTTGCTATGCCAAATCCGCCCACAAGAATGGAAAACCCTCCTATAATCCATCCTACAAGATTAATGGTTACAAATATCTGATCAAGTCCCCTTGTAATGGCGCTGGCCTGGTTAAGGGCAAAATTATCATCTGCTGCCGGCTTCAGGCGACGGGTTGACCGCAGGATCTGCCGCAGTTCGTCTATGAGCTGCTGATTCGGCACATCAGGAAGAGCCTTTACCATAATCATGGGGTTCAGACGGTCGGACCGGATATTGAATATGGTACGCGCATAATTCACAGGTATCAGCACCATCTCATCAAGGCTGCCCCCTCCAAGCATGCTGGTGCCCTCTCGCTCAAACACACCGATAACGGTAACTCTGTTCCCGGAGATCTGGATCTCCCTGCCAATCGGATTTTGTCCGTTAAAAAGCTGCATTGAAATCTCATGACCAATGAGGGCAAGGTTACGTCCTGCAGCGGATTCATATGGAGTGAAATATCTTCCCTGCTCCAGCTCAAAATGCCGGATAACATTAAAATCATGTGAGTTGGCCCAGATGCCGGTGTTCTCGAGATAGGTACCTCCATACCTTACCAGTCCCCCGGTCGATGCGGAAAAAACAACCCCCTCTGAAAATTGCGACCTGCGGCGTATTTCATCATAATCGCGCA
>SLRB01000310.1 GCA_007131165.1 Bacteroidales bacterium
GGTTCCCTCGGCAGGGCCGGTGATCACCTGTTTACCGGTTGCATTGGCGGTGAGCTGGCATAGCATTTTGTTGCGCGTTCCTCCGCCGATAATGTGTATGGTATTTATCTGCTTTCCCGACACCTCCAGGAGCTGCTCAAGTACATACCTGTATTTCAGGGCAAGGCTTTCGAAAATTGCCCTGACATATGCGCCCCTTGAAGCCGGTTTCGCCTGGCCTGTATGCTTACAGTAGTTATCGATTTCAGAAACCATGTCACAGGGACTGAAGAATTGTTCGCGGTCGGGGTCTATCAATACCCGGAATGGTTCCGTCTTCCCGGCTTCCTCAATAAGCGTGGGGTAATCACATCCGCTATCGGTTTTTCTCCATTGTTCCCGGCACTGCTGCAGCAACCAGAGACCCATAATATTTTTCAGGAATCTGAAACTTTTCCCGGCACCACCTTCATTGGAAAAGTTGTAACCGAACGTTTTCCCGTTTATAAGGGGCGATCCAAGCTCCAGTCCCATCAACGACCAGGTTCCCGAGCTTATATATGCCCAGTCGGTTCCCTTCGCGGGCACTGCTACTATAGCCGAACCGGTATCGTGCGAGCAAACCGATGCCACTTCAACCTGTTTTAATCCGGATTGCCTGCAGCCATCGTCACTTAGCCTCCCGATTAACTGGCCGGGTTCAATGATTTCGTTCATATATGAAGCATCAAGTCCGACAGCCCTCAGAAGTTCATCCTCCCACTCTCCTTTAAAAGGGTTAAAAAGCTGTGAGGTAGTCGCGAAGCTGAATTCAGTCTTTTTTACACCCGATAGCAGGTAATTCAGCAGGTCGGGAATAAACATCACCCTCTGACCTGCCTCCAGGGCAAGGTCATTGCTACGCCTCATTGCATGGAGGTGGTAGAGGCTGTTGAATGGTTGCATTGAAATTCCGGTAAGCGAATAGATCCTTTCCGGTGAAATGATGCTGTGAAAGTGATGCATGGCTTCAACCACCTGTGGATCGCGGTAGGCATAGGGTATACGAACTATGGTCCCGTCGGCAGCAAGCATACCGAAATCAACACCCCATGTGTCAACTGCGATTGACCGGGGTTTTATATTTTCTTCCCTGCCACAAATGTTCAGGGCCTTTATTATCTCTTCGTAGAACCTGTATATGTTCCAGTAAAGATGGCCGTGCAGAGGCATCATACCGGTGGTGAACCTGTATATTTCTTTCAGCACCAGTTTGCCTTTTTCAAGAGAGCCTGCAACGGCCCGGCTGCTCTCGGCTCCGAAGTCGAATGCAATGAAGGGTCCGTTATTTCGTGTCATTATCGGTAGATTTTTAATACTGTCTAAAATACAAAAGAAGAGTTATTTCCAATAAATTGCAATTGGCTCATGCTTCAGCCTGAATTAAATGTTCGGTGGCAGATCTCCGAAATATCAGACAGAAATGATTGTTGCTGAACTACATGGAAAAATGAGCTGCTATTCCTCCTCCATGTAAAGGAAACGTTTGATACTCTTTTTAGGGGTTTTTTCAAACTCCTCGGGATAAATCCTTATTTTTGAAAGGTTCATGAACACCGGCATTTCTTTATTGAGGTTCTTCCTGTGGTTTTCCATGATCGCTTCAAGCTGTACCTCTTCAATACCATCAGTTTTAGCAGTTTCATAATCGGGATATACCAGGGCCACGAGCTTTCCTGTTTTTTTGCTTTCAATAACTACAGACTCAAGTATGTAGTTCATATTGTTCAGCTTCGCCTCTATCTCCTCGGGATAAATATTCTGGCCCGAAGGGCCCAGCAGCATACTTTTGCTCCGGCCCTTGATATAGATGAAGTTATCTTTGTCTATGACCCCGAGGTCGCCGGTATGCAGCCACCCATCCTTGTCAAGGACATCGTTGGTGGCTTTCTCGTTTTTATAATAACCAAGCATGACATTTTCTCCCCTGACGACGATCTCTCCCACCTCATTGTAGGGATCGGAAGAATCAATTTTCACCTCCATCCCGTCAACCAGCTTACCTGCCGATCCGAGTCTTGTTTCCTTCCATCCGGCATAACTGATAAGGGGCCCGCATTCGGTCATGCCGTATCCGATTGTGAAGGGGAACCCTATCTTGTTAAAAAACAGTTCGACATCCTTGTTCAGGGCAGCTCCTCCGATTACCACCTCGTGGAAATTACCGCCGAATACATCAATGAGCTTATTCCTGATCTTTTTGTATATAAGCTTGTTGACACCGGGAATTTTCAGCAGGACCTTCATTGCGGGTTTTTCCAGAGCAGGCAGAAGCTGTTTTTTGTATATTTTTTCTATAATCAACGGTACGGCAAGAACAAGCCTCGGCCTTATCTCCTTGAATGCACCCAGAATAATCTGGGGAGAGGGTGTTTTGGTTAAAAATGTAATATGACAACCCAGTGTAAAGGGGAAGAGAAATTCAAAGGCGCAACCGTAGGAATGTGCGAGTGGCAGGAACGACACAATTGCATCGCCCGGCTTGAGAGGCATATTATTATGTGCGAAAACCACATTCGATACAATACTGTTGTGAGGCAGCATTACTCCTTTCGAAAAACCGGTAGTTCCTGATGTATAGCTTATCACTGCCAGGTCGGAATTAGGTACTTCTTCCAGGTTGAAGTTTTCGGGAGTAAGGCCGTCAGGATATTTTTCCTGAAACAGGTTATCGACTGAATCAACTACATCTTTAAGCCCGCTGTTCCCCATGTCGGAAACCAGTGAGAAATCGTTCACAGAGAAGATACCTTTAAGGTTGGGCATCTCCTTTTGATCAAGGGTTTCCAGAATGTTACCGGCAACGAATAACACAACCGAATCGGAATGGTTGACGATATGATGTACGTCATTCGGCTTGAAATCAGGCAGAATAGGCACTATAACTGCTCCATAGGATATAGTTGCAAGATACACCATGGTCCAGTGAGCCGAATTTTTCCCAAGTAGTGCTATTTTGTCTCCTCTTTTGACACCGCCTTTCTCAAAGGCGATATGAATCCGGGCAATTCTCCAGGCAACATCGGAATATTTGTAGCTTGATCCCTGGTAATCGGAAAATGCCGCTATGTCCCAGTTGTTCCTGATACTGGATTCAATGAACTGAACAAAGTTTTCTTTCATCTGTATAAAGTAAAGTTAGCAATTTGTATAGCTATGTGTTACTATCTCATGATTCGGATATTCTGCTTTTCAATTCCGATGAATGTCACATCTGATCATTTTTTCAAAAAGTTAATAAAATTGCATGTGAGATCGACGAAGTCAAACCCGCATGCTTTATTCATGTTATTTTGTCTGACGTAGTCTGATGCGGGCTTCATCATAATATCGGTAAGATTAGTTTAACCGTAAATGTAAAAAAAGTAATAAATAAATTCAACTGAATCGAAAAAAAGGTCGAAAATTACTGCTTTTTAGGACGGAAGACCGGGAAATATAAAGGTATGGCTAATTGGTTGATGATAAAAATCATCGCATCACATGATAAACTTCTCCCTGCAATTGATTATCCGCAGAGAGCCCGCACGTATAATAATTATGATGAGTATCTGGCAGAATGGTGAAAATTTGATTAAATTGCAATTCAAAGAGTTGTTTTAAACATTATCATAATCGCAACCTTAGTAAATATAAACCATGCCAATGAAGCAGATTATTGTACCCATTGATTTTTCAGATGAATCTATGAACGGTCTTGAGCTTGCCCTGAAGTTGTCGGTAAAGACAAAAGCAAATATCCAGCTCGTTTATGTTCTGACGAAAAGTACTGATTTCTCTCATATATCAAAAGAAGAGGAACAACGTCTTGCTAAATCAAAACTTGCTGAAATTCAGGCAAACCATGAGCACAGGCTTCCTTCGGGCACCGAGCTGAACTACATCGTTAAAAAGGGCAAAGTATACGATGAAGTTGTAGAGCAGGCAGAATCTTTCGATGATTCTGTCATTGTGGTCTCAACACATGGCGCCTCGGGTTTTGAAGAGTTTTTTATAGGAAGCAACGCTTTCAGGATAATAACAGCCAGTGAAATGCCCGTAATTGCAATACGGCACGGAGTAGTACCCAAATCATTCAGGAAAATCCTACTCCCAATTGACTATACCCAGGATACAAGGCAGAAAGTCCCTTACACGGCTGAGATTGCCAGAATGTTCGGTTCAAAGGTGCATGTTCTGGCGGTAACCTCGGTAAGGGACCCCGACCTGGTTCAGAGGGTTAAGTCATGGGCAAACCAGGTGGTTGATTACCTTGAAGACAGTGGCATTGCAGCGGAGTTGTCGACCCGCTCGGGCGAGAACATTGCAGATATGATAGTAGATTACGCGATATCTGAGAAAATTGACCTGATTTCAATGATGACCGATCAGGGATCAGCCATTTCCAGCTTCATACTTGGAAATAATGCACAACAGATGCTGTCAAAGGCACCCGTACCGGTTCTCTGCATTACCCCGAAGGAATTGCATGTTAGAGGAGGTTTTGCCACATCGGGTGGGAGATAGAATTGTTTCCGGAAACCGGCTACCTGCCTCCTGTGTTTTGTTTTAATAATGCCACCGCGCAATGCCCCGCCAGGACATTACCGCGATATGAGGAGGCGGGTTTTATCGATTAATCAAAGTGCCGGTTCTGCGGGGTCTCCTGTTCTTATGTTTGCAGTTTATTCAGTGTGCCGGGCCCTTTCAGGGCGTTAGTTGTTCAAGGTTCCAATCCTCCTCAATACCCCAGTTAGACCTGGTTGTGATAAGAGCAGGGTAGAACAAAACTCTTTCAGGCTGAATGCCTTCAAGATAATTACCCGTGTCCCACTTTTGGTTGTTATTTTCATCGAATATGGCCTTGATTATGTATTCCCCGGGATCAAGGTAATCAAACCTGAGGGTTGTATCTTCGCTTGTAAATTGTTCCCGGAGGATAGTCTCCCGGTTATCTTTAAGCTGTATTATCATGGGGCCGGTAATACCGGTAAGGTTCAGGATAATGCTGCCGTAATAGTCCTCTCCCCTTGTCTGGAACCTGATGCTTACAGTATCGGATGGCAAGCCGAAGATATCTTCAAATGCGCCCGGTAATGCAGTAAAACGGTATTCCCGGTCGTCCAGCCAGTCGGTTACAATATTGTATTTCCTTAACTGAAGTGAGTCCCTGACAAGTTCAAATTCCCTTGGTAAGATGTCATCGTTTTGACGTACAGAAAATTCTATAAGTGATTTGTCCACCTGGGCAAGCGGAGTGGGGAATGATATCCTGAGATCTTTGTGAAGGTGCTGATTCCCCTGGTCAGCCAGACCAAAGAAGGCTTCCAGTGTTGCATCCTCCTCTTCTGCAGCTTGTCTGCGGGTAGTCGTTCGCTGTACATAATTCATGTTAATGGTGTCGGTAACGACCCGCAGTGAATCGGATGGTCCGTCTGCCCAGTAACTAAAAGCAAACTGCATACTTTCAATTTCACGCGTTTCAGTGTCGGTTATCCAGATCCTGATGCTGTCTCTACGTGAATTTATGTCAATGAGCTTCCAATCTGAGGGAGGGTCAAAATTGATAGGCTCCGCAGACCAGTTTCTGTTTACCGGCAGGTTGAACACAAAGAGAAGCTCCCCTTTCCGGTTCCTTGCAGTGCGGCTGATATACTGCCTGCCAGTCTCTTCTTTGAACAGGTAAAGGGTATCGCCCGTCCTGAAGCCAAAATGGGGCTGCGGATCACTCACCTTTTTTATTGCAGGTAAGGTATCACCGGGATGTAATTCTTCAACAGGCGGGATCACTGCCAGACGGGCCGTGTCAGCCTCTACCCGCCCGGGGCCGGTATCGGGTTCCTGAATAAAAATATCAGCTTCTTCAGGCCCGGGCTGCAGGGTATCGGGTATTTCAACAGGGGTTTGCTCTTCCGGGGCGAAGGGAAGTCCGTTTAATATATCATCACCCGCCCCGGGATCCATGAACAGGGTGTCAGGATAGATATAATCTTCGAGAAATGCTATAGCCTCTTCTCCTGGTCTGTCGTAAAGGTAGTTGTTCCCTGCATCCTGCAGAGCAAAAACCTTAAAGGTATCTGCCCTCAGATTATTAAGGCGAAAACGGCCGTCTTCACCGGTACGGGTTGCATAGAGTGGCATTTGACGGAATGGGATAGAGTCATGCAGATTATCATACAGCATTACCACAACTCCCTCAGCGGGCTTGTTATCGAAGGCATTAATAACAATCCCTGAATAATAGAGTGAATCTATAACATCGCCGGTGGAGAAGACAAATTCATAATTTCTGAGTATATTCCCTTCGTTAAGATCGGTTATGGCATCGCCAAAATTGAGAGTATATGTAGTGTTGGGAATAAGCTCGGTATTCAGGTCAATCAGCAGGTTCCTGCCCCTTACCCTGAATTCGGGCCTCTCTTTCTGTGGAGGTGTAATAATGAACTGCTGATTGACATTTCGAAGCTGGATAAACTCATCGAATTCTATACTTATTTCAGTTCCGGTAAACCTTGTTGAATAGTTCGGAGGTTCACTTCTCACAACCTCAGGAGGTATGGTATCACGTGGCCCACCTGTAGGAGGAATTATGTTTGCACAACGGGGAAAAAGCACCGGCAGCACAAGTATGGCCGACAGCAAAATCAGACTATATGGGATTTTTTTAAGCAAATTAAGATCTTTAAAACCAGTTGCAAATATATTATATTTATCCGACGACATCCCGGGATTCTTTATAACTTGCTACGGTAGTCAACATCCGGAAATCCGGCATTCTGGCAATTAGCCTCTTTGTGTGATACAGTGTAAGGCCCAATCAATACAGCCGTTAAAACGCAAGGTACAGATCGTCACCGGTGTGGTATAACGGTTCAGATAAAAAATAATTATCAATTATAACGATTCTTGAGACTTATTCTTACAATTCTTTTATAATTTTACCGTCCCATAAAACCAATGGATATGCTACTTAGCTCAATAAACTGGACAGTCGATCCGGAAATCTTCAGAATTGGCAACTTTGCCGTCAGGTGGTACGGACTTCTTTTTGCATCTGCGTTTTTTTTCGGATACCTCCTTTTTCTCAGGATATTTAAAAAAGAAGGTATCTCTGTAGAGTTGCTGGACAGGCTTACTGTCTATACTGCCTTTGGCACCATCATTGGAGCAAGGCTGGGGCACTGCCTTTTCTATGAGCCCGATTATTACCTGAGCAACCCGGTCGAGATCCTTAAAATATGGAGAGGGGGGCTGGCAAGTCACGGGGCTGCTATAGGAATACTGATTGCCCTGTATTATTATTCTAAAAGTATAAGACGGCCATATCTGTGGATACTGGACAGGATTGTAATCGTGGTTGCACTTGGGGGGTTCTTTATAAGGATGGGTAACCTGATGAATTCTGAAATATACGGAGTCGAAACATCACTTCCGTGGGGTTTTATTTTTACCATGGCCGGAGAAACCGTACCCAAGCATCCTACCCAGATTTATGAGGGGCTTTCTTACCTTGCTATCTCCGGACTTTTATATAGGATTTATATCAAACAGGATGGTAAACCAAAAGAGGGTTATCTTTTCAGCATATTCCTAATTCTTCTATGGACAGTAAGGTTTCTTGTCGAATTTATTAAAGAGGTTCAGGTTGATTTTGAGACCATGATGACACTGAATATGGGCCAATGGCTAAGCATCCCGTTCATCATTGCAGGAGTGGCATTGCTTTTGTGGTCATACAAAAGGAACAGGAGCAAAGAGGTGAAGGGTAAATAGATGTCATGCTCAGGTGGTATGTGACTGCTTGCAGGACAATTACCAGCATATTTTTGCATAACTATATCATTTAATATTAATTAGTTGATAACCGGAGGAAAATAATGATGGACAAGGATGACATGGCGACGGGAGGAGCATCAAAGGAAAAATCATCGTCGCAGAAACTGACAAGGATACTTATTGGGCTCACCGCGTTGCTGGTGATACTCATCATGGTTCTTGGCTGGTTGTTGTATGACAGGAAACAGGAGGCCATTAAACTGGCCGAGGTGACAAGTGAAAAGTTCGAACTTATCAGGGAATTCGAGGATCTGTCGCATGAGTACGAGCTTTTAAGGACTGATAATGACAGTATGAATGCACAGCTTGAAGCCAGGCGGGAAGAGATAGAAGGTCTTATTGATGAACTTAACAGGACGCGCATCAATAATGCTGCCACCATAAACCAGTACCGGCAGGAGCTTGGTACTTTAAGGGATGTGCTGAAGAGCTATATAGTACAGGTTGATTCGCTTAATCAGGACAATATAAGGCTCAGACAGGAGAATGTAGAGGTCAGGCAGCAGGCAGCAAGGTTTGAAACCCAGTTACAGCAGGAGAGGGAGATCAAGGAAGATCTTTCAGCCAGGGTTGAGCTGGGTTCAAGGCTAATTATTGAAAACCTCGCAGCATCTCCATTAAATCGCCGCGGGCGGGAGATAAGCAGGATAGGGCGCACAGAACAGGTTCAGGTGTGCTTTACCCTGAAAAGGAATGCTATTGCCGACCCAGGAATGAGAGAGGTTTACATACGGATCAAAAGGCCCGATCAGCTGGTGCTTGCAACATCGGCCGACAACATAATGATGATTGATGACGAGCCGCATGTATATACCGCATCAAGGCAGATTAACTATGAGAATATTGATATTGATGCATGTATCTACTATGATGATGACGGCAGTATGATACCCGGCACCTATATCGTTGAGGTATACACAGAAGGTTATAAATTAGGGTCAACCGAATTTTCGCTGAGATAAGGAGTGAGATGTCAAAAATTGACACTGTTCCTCTTTACATTCACAATATTTTTATTGTATATTTGCCCTTTAAATGTAAGGGTTCAGTATTCTAAATTTTAAATAATAATCAATTCAGATGGAAAAGTTCAAAGTATTCCGTTTTTTGGTTCCTGCAGTCACAGTTCTTGCTTTAATCGTCTCATCATGCGGCGGGAGGCAGGATACTGAAGAAAGGGCTGTTTCAGATGAAAGGACCGAAACAGCCATCCGCCAGGTTGAAGGGCTGGAAGATTATCCGATACCTACCTCTCTCGAGGTTGTTGATATGTTGCAGCGGGCAGGAGCAGCTTATGTTCTTGGAATATCAAACCCAGTAGCAAATGTAGACAGGTACTTTACCGAAAACAGTAAAGCCCTGAACCTTGGTGTTTATGGTGCCGATCTGAGTTATGCCGCAACTTATGAAATGCAACAGGAGATAAGAAGGTACCTGCAGGTTTGCAAGCAGCTGATCGACGAACTCAATATCTCCACCACCTTCAATCAGACTCTTGTCGAGCGTGTTGAAAGAAACCTTGGCAACAAGGACTCGCTTATCAATATAGTTTCGGAGTCTGTATACGATACTTATACATTCCTTACAGAACAAAGGCGTGATGACCTTGCATTGCTGGTAATGACCGGCAGCTGGATTGAGGGTATGTACCTGACATCCCAGCTTGCTATCGGTGCAAGGGATAACAGGGAGATTACCAATATAATACTTGCACAGGATGAGCCGCTGGAGAAACTCCTTGAACTATTGGACGACCACGAGGACGATCCCTTAATATTTGGTTTTCGTGGAGATCTGAAGGAGATTTATAATTTTATTGTTGATATTGAAGGCCCAATGAGTTCGCAGCAGCTTGATACTTTTGCCGAAAAAATTGAAGTGTTAAGAACAAGGGTAATATCCTGAATGCATTAGATCATTCTATCGGGGCCGGCATATTTTTTATTGCCGGCTTTTTTTCGCCTGACAAACCGGTAAAGGTACCCGGAACAATATTATCTTTGTTGTTATTATAAGGGCCTGACATCCCTGGATAATAACCAATACATAATACCGGGTGTGCCTGGACAAAAACAAAATTAAGAAATGAGTGAATCAATTTTAAATGCGTTGATTCATTTGTTTGCGCTTGTTGCCAATGTTAACGACAAAAAGGTTTCTGACAGGGGCCGTGCTGTCGTGCATACTTATCTCAGGCAGCATCTTGACGAAAACACCGCTTCCGAATATCTAAAGTTATTCGACGACTATTTTGATTTTTACACCCGCGAACTTACCGAAACGGAGAATGAGGGATCAGACAGTTTTTTGCTGAAGGACCAGGTAGAGAATATCTGCAGGCAGATAAACCGTGAACTGCACCAGAATGACAGGATGATCATCTTTCTCAGGCTTCTGGAGTTTGTTAACGAAGATTATATACTGACCCGGGCTGAGAATGAATTTGTTCATTCTGTTGCTTCAAACTTCAATATA
>SLRB01000256.1 GCA_007131165.1 Bacteroidales bacterium
AAGCCTTCGGAAAAGCACCGCTTTACAGATATTGTTTTCCCGATTGACTTCAAGGCCGAAACCAGGGAGAAGCTTTCGTGGGCCATTTATATGGGGAAGTATTTCAGCTCAAGGATCCACCTTTTCAAACCGCCGGTAACCGACAAGGCTATAGCGAAAAAGATCAATACCAATATCAATTTTGCTACCCGTTACCTGATACAGAACAATATTGAATACAAGATACACGTGGGGAAAAAGTCGGGCAATTTCGCGAAGGAGACTATCGCCTTTGCCCAGGAGATAGATGCCGACCTGATACTTATAATGACCTCCAAGAATGTGCATATGACCGACTTTATTTTCGGGCTGCCCGAACAGGAGATAATTGCCAACAGCTCACGGATACCCGTGATGGCAATAAATCCTCATGAAGGGATATCTACTGTGCATTCGGTGATGTACTGACCCTGCGCATGCCTGGTGAGGCAAGGGTGATAACGGTTATACGGATGGTGGCCGGTGAAGCGTTTCCTGCACGGGATGCTTAATACCCGGGTGTTGATCGGGCCGGCGCAGGCCTGCTATTGTTCGTTTAACAGCATCTGCTTTGCTTCCTTCAGCTGCTTTTTGGCTTTCGGGCTTACTTCGGGATATTTCAGGTCCAGGCTTTCGAGTTTACTGACCAGGATGTCGCAAACCACGGTACGCATGAACCATTTGTTGTCGGCCGGTATTATATACCATGGCGCCCAGGGCGTCGAGGTCCTGTTTATCGCTTTCTCAAAAGCCTCCTGGTAAAGATCCCATTTCTGCCTCTCGTTGATGTCGTTGATTGTGAACTTCCAGTTCTTCTTCTTGTTGTTTATGCGGGACAGGAACCTTGCTTTCTGTTCCTCTTTTGAAAGGTTCAGGAAAAATTTCAAAATGATGGTGCCGCTGTCGTTCTGCTGCTTTTCGAAATTGTTTATGCTGGTGTAGCGGTTCTCCCAGAATTCGGGAGTGATATCGTCAATACCGTAAATGCCGGGTATGTTCTGCTTGAGTATAAACCCGGGGTGTACCCTGGTTATAAGCACCTCCTCGTAATAGGAGCGGTTGAATATGCCGATGCGGCCCCTCTCGGGCATCCTCTTTGTGGTGCGCCAGAGAAAGTCGTGCGACAGCTCTTCGGCGGAGGGGGACTTGAAGCTGAAGACCTGGCAGCCCTGGGGATTGATACCCGACATGACGTGCTTGATGGTTCCGTCCTTGCCGGCGGCATCCATAGCCTGAAAGATTATCAGGACAGAGTGCCGGCTGTAGGCGTAAAGCATATCCTGCAGTGATGCCGTCTTTTTGACATCCTTCCTGAGCATCTTTCTTGCTTCTTTGGGAGATTCAAAGCTGCCGGTGTAGGCTGTATCATAATCTTTAAGCCTGATAATTGTTCCCGGCTTGGCCATGATCTTGCTGATATCGTACATTGTTTCCTGGTTTTTTGGTTTACCCCGGAGCCCTGCAGAGCCGGGCTGCCGGCAATGGTGCCGGGGCGTATTTGTTAAGTCGGTTGGCGCCTGCCGGTGCAGGCCTGGTATGAGCCGGTCAACCAAGATATGAAAATCAATAAATAAATCCCAACTCTGAAATGATTTTTTTAATTTAGCCCCTGCACAAAATCTTTTAGTTATGCCGGTAGAGGTAAAGAACGTGGTTAAAAAGTATGGCAGCCAGCGTGCCCTTGACGATGTTTCATTCGATATTGCCGAAGGGCAGGTCCTTGGTTTCCTGGGGCCAAACGGGGCAGGGAAGACAACAATGATGCGCATTATAACCGGTATAATACCGGCCGATGAGGGCAGCGTGTCGGTTAATGGTGTTGATGTTATGGAAGATTCGATCAGGGTAAGGGAAAAAACCGGTTACCTGCCCGAAAACAATCCGCTCTACCCCGACATGTACGTGAAAGAGTACCTGCGGTTTGTTGCGGGTATGTACAGGATGGGGGACAGGTCGCGGAGAGTGAAGGAGCTTATTGACATGACGGGCCTGGGAAATGAACAGAACAAGAAGATCGGCGCACTGTCCAAGGGTTACAGGCAGAGAGTCGGACTGGCACAGGCACTTGCCAACGACCCTGAAGTGCTTATACTCGATGAGCCGACGGGCGGACTGGATCCGAACCAGATAGTGGAGATAAGGAGCCTTATTGCCGAAACCGGAAGGGAGAAGACGGTAATGCTTTCCACGCATATTATGCAGGAGGTGGAGGCTATATGCGACAGGATAATCATCATAAAGGAGGGGAGGATCGTTGCAAATGATACGAGAGAGAATATCTCGGCCCTCAGTGGCATGAAGAAACAATCGGTTATGGTTGAGTTTGACCGTGATGTAAACCCTGACGACCTTAACAGGATACCAGGTGCCGGAAAAGCGGTTAAGGCAGAGGGCAACCGCTGGATGATTGAAAGCGTTGACGATAAGGACATCAGGGCAGGGATATTCGATTTCGCGGTCAGGAACGGCATAACGGTGCTGTCGTTGCAGAGGGAGGAGAAGAATCTCGAGAGCATCTTCAGGGAGCTTACCGGCTGATACTTTCTGT
>SLRB01000369.1 GCA_007131165.1 Bacteroidales bacterium
AAATCCACAAATGACCGGTAATTTATTCCTGACAGGTTGAGCTGCCCGAATTTCGGCTGCTTCCTTCTGATCTTTTTTATGAAAGTACCAGGGCCCTTACAAAATATACTGTAATTGTTATGGAAACTGCAAGTTTTAATCCCACTCCGAGCATAAACCCGGCAAAAGAACCCAGTCCCGCAACAATTGCTTTTCTGCTGTTTGCACCTTTTAACAGTTCACCCATGATAGCTCCTGCCAGGGGCCCTATTATCAAACCAACCGGAGGAAGAAAAAACATGCCGGCAAAGATCCCTATTCCTGCCCCCCACATGCCGTATCTGGATCCACCGAATTTTCTGGTTGCCCAGACAGGGAGTATCAGGTCCAGAACAGTAACTGCAGCAGCAACAGAGGCTGTGATCAGAAGAAATCTCAGGGTAAAATCCGCATACACAGTAAAATTTACCATCAGAAGTGACAGAAAACTTAACGGCGGCCCCGGGATGACGGGAAGAAAGCAACCCGCAAGTCCGATCAGAAGCAGGGCTACTGATATTGAGAGAAGCAAAATATCCATTTGATGGCAGTTCAGTAACAATCTTTTCTAAAATCGCATATTATAATATAAGGTTTACTACCCGGTAAACCAGGAATGACATAATATAGGCCAGTCCTGTAGTATAAATAACAGTGAAGGCGGCCCATTTCCAGTGGCCCGATTCGTTCTTTATGGCTGCTATAACGGCCACGCAGGGGAAGTAAAGTAGTATGAACACCAGAAAAGAGAGAGCTGATGCCGTTGTGAATACCCTGGTGCCGTCAGGATATTTTTGTTGCCTGAGCCTTTCTCCCAGTGTTTCTGTAGGGAGACTGGCTTCAGGGCTGACATGGTAAAGAACTCCCATCGTACTAACCACTATCTCCTTGGCTGCCAGTCCCGAAATCAGTGCGACGCCCATTTTCCAGTCAAAACCCAGAGGTGCAATTGCCGGCTCAATAAACATCCCGATTTGTTCTATATAGGATTTTCGTTGTTTTTCAATGTTCCTTCCGGCGGAAATCAGCATGGAATTACTCTCCTTATCTGCCTCAGATCCGGCATCTTTCGGGAAGTACCCGAGAGCCCAGATGATAATTGATGCAACCAGGATTATTCCGCCCATTTTTTTCAGGTACATTGAACCCTTGTGCCACATATGCCGGATGGTGGTTTTAAGTGTAGGCAAACGGTAAGGGGGAAGTTCCATTACAAAGGGAATATCTTCAGACCGGAAAAGTGTTTTCTTGAATATGACTGCAGCGATAACCGCCATTACAATACCAAGGCCGTACATGCTGAAAAGCACTGTGCCGGGATACTCGGGAAAAAATGCACCTATTATCAGTACATACACCGGTAACCTGGCACTGCAGGACATAAAGGGGTTGATAAGCATTGTAAGCAGACGGTTATTGCGGTTCTCTATTGTGCGTGTTGCCATTATTGCCGGAACATTACAGCCGAATCCCATTATGAGTGGGATAAATGATTTGCCGTGAAGACCGATCTTATGCATCAGCTTATCCATGATAAATGCAGCCCTTGCCATATATCCCGTATCCTCCATCAGCGATATGAAGAAAAACAGGATAAGTATGTTCGGGAGAAACACTATCACTCCCCCAACACCTCCGATGATGCCGTTTATAAGAAGATCCTTAAGGCTGCCTTCACCCATGCGGGCATCAATCAAACCGCCCGTTGCGGAGATCAATTGCTCAATCCACTGCATCGGGTATTCACCAAGTGAAAATGTGGCCTGGAACATGATAAATATGAAAAGCAGGAATACAGGAAAGCCTAAAATCTGGTGAGTAAGGAGGGTATCAATAACTTCCGATCTCTTCTGCCTGGTATTTTGCTGGCGCGTCAGGGTTTCCTTCAGGGCTCCTGATACGAAGCCATATTTTGCATCAGTTACCAGTGTTTCACTGTCCTCTTTAAGGGCTGTTTCAAGCCGTTTGATTTCATCTTTTGCCGTACCGGTTATTTCAGTGGCATTTTCCAAAGCGGCAATCCTCCTGCTGGCATCATCGTCTTTTTCCAGAAGTTTAAGGGCAAGGAACCTGGATGAGATCCTGTCGGTAAGGTGCAGGTTATCCTTTTGTTTTATCTTTTCCTGAATATTTTTCAGCGATTTTTCTATCTCCTGCCCGTAATTAATGTGTACATGCCTCAAATCCCTGTCCTCGTCCTCATATACATCAATAACCTTCTGAAAGAGGTCATTGATGCCTATATTTTTAGACCCGATGGTTGGAACAACCGGTATCCCGGTCATTTTTCCCAGAGAATCGTAATCAAGGTCATCGCCTGCTTCAAGAAGTTCATCGTACATATTAAGGGCTATTACCACCTTGATATCCATATCTATCAACTGGGTGGTCAGGTACAGGTTACGTTCGAGGTTGGATGCATCAACCACATTTATAACCACATCAGGCATCTGATTTGTTATATGGTCCCTGACGAAAAGCTCCTCGGGTGAATAGGCGGTAAGTGAATATGTTCCGGGCAGGTCAACTATGTTGAATCT